>CAZMUJ010000015.1:0-12229 GCA_964569605.1 uncultured Acidobacteriota bacterium | reverse complement strand
CTTCCATAACGGCAACCACCGAGTTGGTGGTCCCCAGATCGATTCCAATAATCTTTCCCATTATTTGTCTCCTCCTGGATCGTCTCGCTGTATTTCTAACGTTGCTTAATCATTTAAGCTGCGACTGTAAGCTCCATTTTTAATATTAAAATCTGAGTTCAATCGAAATATAAGATTTGATTCATAGGCTGTCAATCTAGGTCTATTTTTTGAATCCCATTCGCAGTTCCGAAACATTGAGGACTGTCGGACTTTTATTCTTAGTTCTAACGTGGATATAGAAAACTCAAAACATAGTTCAACATTTGTTCCTAGACTCTGGAAAAGTTTCGAGTCTTGAGCTTACCCACATCCTGAATATACCGTAACCAATTATTTTCTCTTCACCTGAAGACATTCCTCAATCAGCAGTTGAGAGATAGAAAAAGACTGTTGTTCATGAATAAATTTGGTTAGATTTTAGTCTTTATTCCTCAAGTTGTGGGAGTGCAGACCAAAAACACTATGTACCCATACTCTATGTCCTAGAGATGCAGGTGTTTCTAGTTGTTTTTCTTGAAACGAGCTAGTCTCTCGATTTGAGATTGTAATTTGCTCTGACGCTGCCACAAAAAAAGGAGGAACAAAAATAGAAGCGTCCAAATAATAGTGTACGCAGCAAAAAGGTAAATCATGTTGTTAACTCCTTTAGGATTGTTCCTCTCCCAAGCTATCATGGATTAGTTGATCGGCAACCTGCCTCTGAAGACGAGTCCCCATTCTAAAAAGAATCAACACAGTAGACAGGAGCAAGAAGGCAAATATCGCAACTAACCAGGCTTGCTGCATTTTCGGATCGAGCTTAATCTCGCTGGTAGTAATCACAACGGGATGAAAGGTTTCCCATAAATAGATAGAAAAATAAACTACTGGCACATCTAAAAAACCGATGATTCCAAAAACAGAGCAAATAGCATACTTTCGATGCCCTTCCGGGAGCGCAGCACGCAAAATAAGATAGGCAACAAAAATAAGTAGGAGTATTAATTCGGTTAAAACCCGAGGATCATCCCACTTGAGCCACAAAAAATAATCCTTGACGTTCCAAGCTGGCCTCGACCAAATTGGTCCTGTTGTGAGCACAATTGTAGTCAAGAACACCCCCACCTCAACCGCAGATACTGCCATCATGTCCCAAATTCGATTACGAGTGCGCAAATAACCAACTCCACCCACAAAAACTACTGTGAAGGCAACGAAGGAAACCATGGCAGCACTGACATGGAAGTAAAAGATCCTCTGGACTTCCTTCATGATCTGTTCAGTCGGCGCATAAAGAAAGGCCCCATAAATAGCCATGAGCATTACGACGTAGAGCGGAATGAGAAGAACTCGGCTAATGGTTATGCACCTGGCAGCCAACCGAAGTACGGACAAATGTGAAAAGTTACTCGGCGACGACATATTCAAACAAGAGAAAAGCAGCCGACAAAAAAAGAACGTCGAAACCTGCTAGGATCTGAATCCAATGACCCAACGTCTCCACTTCAACAACAACCAGAAGTTCCCTGGTCGAGGCAACAGCGGCTAGAATAACAGGAATAATGACAGGGAAAAGCAAAACAGGCAACAAAACATCACGGGTATTTAATGTCGCCACTATGGCTGCAAAAATAGTTCCAACTGCTGTAAATCCAAGTATTGCTAGAAAAAGTATAGGCAGAAAAATCCAGGATTGTTGCGTTAGAGGAGGATGAAAAAGCATAACAAAGATCAGGACTGTAAACAGATCAATAACCATTAAGAAAATTAGATTCGCCAGAACCTTACCAAAGAAAAGAACTCCTCGATCAACCGGAGAAAGAAGAAGGGCCTTAAAAGTGTCTTGCTCTTGTTCTATTTGAAATGAACGATTTAGCTGGATCACACCTGGGAACAATAGTGCCACCCAAAGGATGCCTGGCAATGATTCTCGAGTTACTGGACTCCCCGATTCGAATACAAAGGTGAACACGACTAAAATGAGAACGGCAAAAAATCCAGTGGTGAAGAATGCATTTAAAGACCTCGACGTTAAAGTCAAATCCTTAAGAGCCAGAATTCCTATCAACTTGAATGAGTTCATTATCCACTAACCGAGTCAATGCTTACTGATTCTAAATACCGGTTCTCCCAATCTTCATATTTCAACGCTTCATTTGCTTCTTCTAACATCACACATCCATGGTTCAAAACCAGAAAACGGGAAGCTAAATTACAGCCTTCTCGCAAATTGTGAGTCACCATCAACACTGTTCTTTTATCAGAAGTGATTTCTTTTAAAACTTGACCAAAAGCCTGACTCCCATGCTGATCCAACCCAGTAAATGGTTCGTCTAGGAGCAAAAGATCTGGTTTGTGAAGCAATGCCCTAGCCAAGGTTAAGCGCTGGCGCATCCCCCGGGAATAAGAATTTACACTCCGATTGATAAACGATGTGAGGTCCATTTTCTGAATCAATGTCTTAGTAGTCTCTCTGACATTTCTCAAACCATAAAGCTGAGCATAAAAGAGAAGATTCTCAAAACCAGTCAACTGTTCATAGAGCATTGTCTGGTGGGAGACCAGACCAATTCTACTTCGACCCCAGTCCGGGCACCCCCAACAAACATCTCCCAAGGTAGGCCTAATGAGAGTCGAAATAATGCTTAGAAGGGTAGTCTTCCCAGCTCCATTTGGACCTAGAACACAACAAAAATCTCCCCTATCTAAAGTGAAATTAATCTCTCTAAGTGCCGTGATTGGACCGTACTGATGGGTAACGCCACGCAATTGAAGAAACGATTGAGGCTGTGATGACGTTGACATTCAAGAAGTTTGCTTGGAAGTTCGTTTTTTATTCAGGCGATCTACTTCCTCAATAGCTGTAATCGCCTGTATTTCATATTCAGCCTTCAACATCTGATAATCCTCATCTGAGAGCTTTCCCATATGATAATCCATCTCGATGTCTTTCAGAGTTGTAAAAACGTCGTCCTTATTTTGAATCGCCGTCTCACGATGGGTGAGTTTTTTTTCTTTCCTTTTCTCCTCTGCCAAATCTGTTAGAAATGGATAAGCAACATATAGAATCACAAGGATAAAGAGAACGGGAGTAAGATAGAATGACATGATAAGGCTTCCAATATGACAAATGGGCGATTAATCTAGATCAGCAAGTTCTCTCTTTATTCTCTCCTCCATGCTTGGATCGCAAATTTTCCTCTCATCTACTCTGGAGAACTGACCAGACAAATACTTTTTATCTACCATCAAGCGACGGGAGACTACAACCACTGCTCCACTACCTAGAGCAAGGGCGACAAAAGGGAAAACCCACCCTAGCAAGTTAAAGCCTTCAGCTCTTGGGGCAGCCAGTACACGAAGGCCAAACTTCTTGACATAAAAATCGTATATACGATCATCGGATTTACCTTTCTCCAACATACCCTGTACTTCCTCATTCATTTCAGCAGCTCTTCCACAGGAACATGCACTGACCTGTGTTGGAGGACAGCTACAGGTACACATGATATTGTCAGTGATACGGAGAACATCCTCCCATTGAACCTCTTTGCCGTACAACGAATAGCAAAACAGTAGCATGGCAATCAGTGACGGAATACTTCTAGACGGACTCAATCTGATCCTCCTTTATTGCAGACCGTTCCTTTACCTTAGCAACTGCTTTTTTTTGATCGGGGATTAGCACAAAAAGCCCGCCGAAAATCATCACACCCACACCGATCCAAATCCAAACAACCAAAGGCTTTATATATACATGAAACGTCGCACCATTTTCATCCCACGTAGAAAGGGCTACATAAAGATCATCTCGAAGTGTGCTTCGGATTGCTACTTCAGTTTGAGGCTGATCCTTCTGAGAATGGTGGATGTGTTTCTCAGGACGGAGTTCTCCTAATAGGGTCCCTTGACGAGAAACCTCAAGACGAGCTGAGAACACTATTTTTTCAGGATCTCTATGCTGAGACATTCCTTTGTAAACCAAAGCATATCGACCTAGAGCAAGGCTATCACCTTCCTGGACGGTAAAAAAACGATCTACATCAAAAAAAGAACTGGCGGTAACCCCAACACAAACCAATACAAAACCAGCATGGATGACAAAGCCTCCATAGCGTCTCTTGTTCATAACCGCTAGATCAACAAGTGCAGGAAGAAAACCGCTTGGTCTAATCACCTGTCGGGCTCTAGCTCCTTTATAGAATTCAAAGAAGATAGTCATGGAAACAAATCCCGCAGATGAAAAAAGGATCAGAGGAAGGGTTGCATTAATTCCGAGGCCTAGACAAATAAAACCTCCTAATACTCCCCCAATAGTTGGATAAATGAAATTACGTTGAAAATTCTTTACAGAAGCTTTCCGCCAAGCGATCAATGGACATATCCCTGTCAATATCAACAAGGCCAACCACAATGGAGCAGTAACTTGATTGAAAAAAGGAGCTCCTGTAGTAATTTTTTCCCCCGTGACCCATTCAGACAGAATCGGAAACACACTACCCCAGAAAACAGCAAAACAAATAGAAACAAATAGCCAATTGTTCAGTAGAAATGTAAATTCTCGAGATAAGAACGACTGCATTCTCTTCCCACCCTTTAACTCTCCAGCTCGATAGGCAATCATAAACAATCCAAATAAGCTTGAGACGATCAAAAAGGTGATAAAAAATGGGCCGATGTTGGACAAAGCAAAAGAGTGAACTGATTCGATGACACCACTTCTGGTCAGAAAAGTCCCAAATATTGTTAATTCAAAAGCCAACAAAATCAGAACAAAATTCCAAGCTTTTAACATTCCTTTTTTTTCAGTGATCATGATCGAGTGAAGAAAAGCTGTAGTGATCAACCAGGGCATAAACGATGCATTCTCAACCGGATCCCAAGCCCAGTATCCACCCCAACCAAGTTCTTCGTAGGCCCACATTGCCCCCAAAGAAACCCCGAATGTCAGAAAACACCAACTGACAATTCCCCATCTACGAGTAGCGGCTATCCATGTTGTATCCAATTTCTGACTAAGTAAGGCTCCCATTGCTATTGCGAAAGGAACCGTCAAACAAATGAAACCAAGATAAAGAGACGGGGGATGAATAATCATGTACGGGTTTTGGAGCAAAGGATTAAGTCCGACACCATCAAGAGGGACTTTTCCCGAAAGTTCAAAAGGCTTGGCGGCAAAGTTGAGTAAAATCAGAAAAAAGAATGTGCAAGCCGACAAAACACCATTTGCATAGGGAACTAGTTCCCGGTTACGCTTACGATTTTGAACCATGAAAACAGTGCTGAAAAAAGAGAGAATGAGAACCCAAAAAAGCAAACTCCCACTCTGTCCACCCCAAAGAGAAGTAAACTTATATATGGCCGGCTGATTTTTTGAGCTGACCATGGAAACATATAAAACTTGGAACTGATCCTGGAAAATTAATAGCCAAAGGCAAACAGAAGCGGTAAGACACAAAACAAAGTTCGCTAAAACCGCGTTCTCCGAACTCCGAACGAACGAAATCCTCTTCTGATAACCTCCCCAGAAAGCTGTGATGCAACCGTAAGCACACAGTAAGAGAGCTCCAGCCAAACAATAGCGACCGAGTTCAATCATGATCTTCAGTCTGTACTTGCTTTATCCACGGAATCGGAAATTTCTGTCTCTTTTTCGTATTTAGAAGGGCACTTAGCCAGCAAAATGTCGGCATGGAATGTCTGTTGATTCACATCGTACCGACCCTCAACCACTACTTCTGCTCGTTCTTGGAACGTGTCAGGAATATCTCCATGATAGGTAACGGGAATGCTCAAGGTGCTATTCTGATCAAAAACCAAAAAATCCACCGCTGATTGGTTACGATGCATATTGATACTGCCAGGCTTTACCTGGCCGGTCAACCGCACATCATGTTTATCTATCTGGCTAGACTTTTTTAAAAGTTGGGATACATCATAGTATCGTACCATCGACTTGCTAATGCCTGTGTAGATCAAAAAAACCAGCGAGCCCAAAATCAAAACTCCAGCTATTAGGAATTTAATCTGTGTCATTGGTCTCTCCTGTCCACATCAATCTGAAGTCTAAAAAATTCTTTCTTCCCGCTATTCTAACAAGCCATTTATGCCCTAATAAAGACCTCTTCAAAAAAACAAATTTGCTTGCCCAACAACTAACTATAATAAAGAGACAGAAAAACTACACCTTATTGAAGACTTCTTCAGGTTTGTTATTGTGATGATTCTAATTCAAGTGTTGGAAGTCTTACTGCAACTTGAAACAAGCTCCAATACTTCTGAGAATATATTGTAAATGCTCCCTTTCAGATTAGCGAAAAGTCCACATCAACATTTCTGAAAGCACAAATCAGCTTGTCTCATCCATACGATGGATAGACGAGGATTCTAAGTGAAATGGTAGCTCTCTCCACCGAAATAACACAAAAACCCTCAGACCCAAAAGATTTTCTAACCTGGCCTCTTTGTTAAAACGAGGGCAAAACAGTTAGAAAACCTCCAAAAGATACCAATAGACACTAACATTCAGCTTGGATTTCTGACTATTGCACAGGCCTATTTAGCTCGCCATAGCTTCCAGAGGCCTATTCTTTGCCAAAAAGAAACAGAGCATCTTCCATACTCCCTTTCAGGCTCGAATTCTTCTTCCATATCGCGATGGGCTACTTCCAACCCAACAAAATATTAAAAGAAGGCTACGTAAACAAAGGTCAGCAAAGCTAAAAACTCGATAAAAGCCAGACCGAGGATTGTAAAGAATCGGACCGTATCTGCCGCTCCCGGGTTTCTTGCAACTGCTTCACAACCAGCCCCAAGAGCCCTCGACTGGGCGATGCCACAACATGCAGCAGCTAAGCCAAGCCCAATAGAGGATAGATCTATAGAACTCGTGACTCCTCCTTCCTCAGCAGCATAAGCAGGGAAAACAAAGAGGGTTAAAAAAAACAACATGAACAACAAAAACACCAGTTTCTTCATTTGGAAACTCTCCTAAAATCCTATTTAAGCTTCAGTGGCTTGTACGTCGAGGCGGTGGTCATCTACATTTTCCTCATGAGAATGCTCCACTGCACCTCCAATGTACACCATTGTAAGTACGATAAAAATAAATGCCTGCACGGTGCTGGCAAACAGAGCCAACATCATGACCGGCAACGAAATAAAAAATGGAAACATAGAGTTTAGATTCGCAATAATTGACTCTTCGGCAAAAATGTTTCCAAACAGACGCACGGAAAGTGAAAAAGGTCGAGCCATATGGCTAATGATTTCTATTACAAAAAGAAGAGGTGCAATAACTAAGGAAGGCCCGGCGAAGTGTGCCATATACTTTAGGAATCCGTGTGTTTTAAAGCCATAAAAATTGTAGTAGACAAAAGTGACTATGGCACAACCTGCAGTCACATTTATGCTACTCGTTGGAGACATAAACCCTGGAATCAAACCCAAAAGATTACAGCTTAGAATAAAAAGAAAGAATGATCCGATAATAGGAAAAAAGGTTTTGTGACCTGGACCAATAAGATTTTTCATGAAGTCCATAATGGCCTCAAAGACCAGTTCGAGTGTCTGTTGAAGAGCACCTGGATCCTCAACACTCAACTGGTTTTTCATCCAGGCTGAAAACAGAATCAGTCCAAAACTCACTAATATAATCATCACCAGATGTGCCGGAAAAACGTCATTACCTGGATGGTAGTCAATCCAGACACCCAATTGAGGAAAACCTGAAATGATTTTCTCTGCAATGGGATTCGCAATATAGCGATTGAATATAGTAGAGACAAAAAACTCTTCGTGCATAATGGATAAAGATACCTATCGGTCTGGCTTTAGCTGATCGATTAAATGAATTAGGGCTTCGAGCATGCCTGCAAGTACAAAAATTGAGAGCCCAATAATGGCCCCCAAAAGGCTCAAAAAAGAAAAATGGATCATAGCAAACAAGAACCCCAGAATCAATAAGATCCGTAGCAAGTACTTTAACATCACTAGACGCCGCTTGTCTGAGGTTGGATTACCAAGAGCAAGATCGACTCCAGCAACCATCCAATGGTGATTGAGCAATGCGAGTAATCCTCCAACCAGAATGGAAACAGAGACTCTCACACTTAGACATAGGCCCACACCAACAACCATAACGACAAGAATCCAAACTGCATTTGTAAATACTCGGGTCACGGTTTTTGCAAGATTCGAAAAACCTGTAGAATCGCAGCAGCCGAACCTACCAAAATTCCAATCAGGGAAAGTTTGGGTTCTGTCCCCCAGTGCTTATCAGCCCAGTTGCCGAAAAAGTAACCGATCAACATGCAAGAAGGCAAAATAGATATGATCGAACCATAGCGTACTATCATTCTGGGTACACCATGCTTTTTCATTTCTGACTTCTTTCCAGATGATTTAGGGGTTCCTGAAGTGTTTGTCTACAGTAGGGGCACGGCTGCAGTACGAGCTAGTTCAATAAAAGGCTGTGGGTAGATTCCAGTTAGAAGCGTTAGCAACCCCGAAACACACAGCACTATGAAAACACCAACTGAAAAGGCTAGCTTTGACGGGACGAAGTCATCTTCGAAAAACATGATCACAACAATCCGCAAATAGTAATAAAGGGCCACCACAGCGTTAAGAGCTCCGAAAATCGCTAGAACAACCAAGTATATTGCCTGAGATCCTGAACTTGTAAGGGCTTCTTTTATCACTGCTGCAAATACAAAATACTTCGCTATAAAACCCCCGAGAGGAGGAATCCCTCCAAGGGAAAGCAGAAAAAGAAGCATGAGTATTGCAAGCAAAGGCTTGCAAGCCATCATACCTTTAAAAGACTCTATATCTTCTCCCTGAATATCCCCCCGTCGCATAAGGATTAGGACTGCCCAAACGCCTAAATTCATAAAAGTATATATAAAGAGATATACCGCGGCTGCTACTATTCCATATTCACTCCCAGCTACTAGCCCCATAAGAACATAACCCGCATGAGAAATACTAGAGTAAGCAAATAGTCTCTTAAGATTGGTCTGAGTAACAGCCGCTAGATTGCCCCAAGTCATTGTCAAAATAGCAATAAGAGTCAGAATTGGAACATAGATTTCCCTGACATCTCCCAGGGCGACAAAACAAATCCGAAAAAAAATGGCAAAAGCGGCAGCCTTCACACCAACCGACATAAAAGCTGTGACAGCGGTAGGTGCACCCTCATAGGCATCAGGAACCCACATATGAAAGGGTGCTGCTGCAACTTTAAAACAAAAACCGATGATTATCAGAAAAACACTTAAAACCAACAAGGGACTTAATGCCTGAACGGTCAGAGCAGTTCCAATTTCTGTAAGTTTGGTAGTTCCAGCAATGCCATACATTAGAGACATCCCATAGAGGATCATACCGGTTGAAAAAGCACCTAACAAAAAGTACTTCATAGCCCCTTCGTTAGAACGTCTTTTCCCACGCAGAAAACCAACTAAAATATATGTTGGAATTGCCATGAGCTCCAAACCCACAAGTATAGTTATTAGCTCTATAGCACCGGCAAGAAACATCATTCCAGCTGTAGAAAAAAGAAGCAGTGCATAGTATTCGCCACGATGTTCGTTTTCAATTTCCAGGTAATGATAAGAAAGAAGTGCTGAAATGAGGCACCCAACTACAAAAAGCAACTGGAAATATCGAGTGAAACTATCAAAGACAACCATACCGTTGAAGGCTATGCCAGACTGAGAGCCCCACCAAACGTCAAATCCTGCAACTAATAGACCAATCACAGCATACATAAAGGCATAGATTGTTCTGCCCCGGTGCAATAAAGGCATAACACAGAGAATTACAAGTCCCCAGAGAATAAGCACTAGCTGAGGACGGATAATGACTACGTTGTCTTTAAGATAGGTCAGAACATCCTGGCCCGCCAAGAAATCCATTATCTTATTCTCCCGACCGGCCAATAGATGTACTGTGCTCGGTAACTGGTTCGAACTCTCCTGGACGAACAATCTCTACAATCTCATTGACGGGTTCGTGAAGATATTGGAGAAAAGTGTTGGGATAGAGCCCAATCCAGAAAGCTAGGATTAGTAAAGGCACAAAAGTTACTATTTCTCTAAGATTTAGGTCTGGCAACAACTGATTTTTCGGATTGTCGTTACTGCCAAACATTACACGCTGGTACAACCACAACATATAAGCTGCCCCCAAAATAATCCCCGTTGCTCCTGCCACAGCCCAAAGCCGATTAATTGGATCTGCGAATACACCTTGCAAAATCATGAATTCTCCAATGAACCCATTAAGGGCAGGAAGACCAATCGAGGACATCGTCATGATCAGAAAAACGGTGGCATAAACTGGCATATTTTGAGAAAGGCCTCCGTAGTCCTGAATCATACGAGTGTGGCGCCGTTCATACAAAACTCCCACAATAAGAAAAAGAGCCCCTGTCGAGATACCATGATTGATCATCTGTAGAATTCCACCTTCCAAGGCCACCGGAGTCACCACAAACACTCCTAGCATGCAGAATCCTAGATGGCTCACGGAAGAGTAAGCTACTAGCTTTTTCATATCCTTCTGCATCATAGCCACGAGACCTCCGTAAATTATGCCAATAGCAGACAAAAACAGTAACCAAGGCATGAGATTCATTGTCGCCTCGGGTAGAATTGGCAAACTGAAGCGAACAAAGCCATAGGTGCCCATTTTTAATAGGACAGCAGCAAGGATGACTGATCCTGCTGTGGGAGCCTCCACATGAGCATCTGGCAACCAGGTGTGGAAAGGGAACATGGGAACTTTGATCGCAAATCCCACAAAAAAAGCTACAAAAATCCACCATTGTAAATCGACTGGAATGTCTAAACTTCGCATTGACAATACATCGAAGGACCAGACCCCAGTCTGCTGATACTGGTAAAAATACAATGCTAGGATTCCCAGTAGAAGCAAAACTGAACCTGCAAGAGTGTAAAGGAAAAATTTGATTGCAGCATAAAGTTTTCGAGGGCCTCCCCATACACCAATAATGAAATACATTGGTACTAGCATTACTTCCCAAAAAACGTAGAAAAGCACAAAATCAAGCGCAATAAAAACACCAAGCATGCCCGTCTGGAGCAACAATAAGTAGCAATAGTATTCGCGAACACGCTCTGTTATTGAACTCCAGGAGGAAAGAATGGCAATGAATCCTAAAAGTGTCGTCAAAAGAATCAGAAGCAGACTGATCCCATCAATACCAATGTAGAAGTCAGCCCCTATTGCATTAATCCAGTCCTTTCGGACCAAAAAACGCATTCCAGTAGTCGCATCAATAAAATCTGTACGATTAAAATAAATGATCAAGGGAAGGGATATGATGAAACCGCAAAAGGCCACAATATTTGCAGTCCACTTAACCCTTGAATCACTACTATTTCCCTTAGGAATCAAAAGGATGATGGGTATACCTATAAGAGGGAAAAAGCATACCAATACCAATATGTTCTGCATCAAGAAGTCCATCAATCACACTCCCACTAGATACAAAGTGACCACGGCTATAACCCCGAGCACAAAAACAAGTGCATAACGTTGTGCCAATCCCGTTTGAAGTTTTCGGAATACTGCACTAAAAAATTTAACAATCTCTCCAGTCAGGTTCACCATACGATCTATTATCTGCACGTCAAAAAATCCAGAAACCCAGGAAATGATCCGCGTGAGGGTTGCAGATCCATTTACCAAACCATCCAATACATGATTATCAAACGAGGCCAACAAGTTTCCTAATCCCTTCAGACGATTAACCATGACAACATCGTAGATTTCGTCTACATAATACTTGCTGCAAATCCATCGGTGTATCTTGGCAAGATTACCGCTTAACTGATAGACCCTACTCGGCAAAATCAATCGAACCGCTACAACGATTCCGACTATAGCTACCAACACAGAAAGGATGGCCAGGCCAAACTCCAAGGATATAGGAGCATGATGACCATGACCTGTAGCTCTATAAACATGCTCAAATGAGGGCTCCAAAAAATCCTGGAACAGATTTCTACCAAATATCGCTGTGATCCAAGCTGGCAACCCTAGAAATCCAACGAAAACTGAACCGGTGGCTAGAACCACCAGTGGCATTATCATTGAGAAAGGAGACTCGTGAATTCTTGTAGAGGTATTTTTTTCAAAGCGCTCCTCTCCAAAAAAAGTCAAAATCATGAGGCGAGCC
>CAZMUJ010000014.1:0-18369 GCA_964569605.1 uncultured Acidobacteriota bacterium | reverse complement strand
ATAGCATCCAAAAATGGGTCCTCTGCCAAGGGTTCCCTACTCGAATAGCGCTGAAACTTAGAGAAATGCTCTTGTGTTTTCTCCTCATTTTTGAGATTTCGATGAGCTAGACCCAGTGCATAGTGCGCCGCACCAAATTCTGGGAATAGATCACATGCTTTTTGGTAATTCTTGATAGCTTCAGAAACTTTCCCTTCTTCCCAACAAACCCGTCCAAGGCCAGCGTAAGCAGAGGCAGACTGTGGGTATTTTTTGAGAATCTGTTCATAAACCTGACGACTCTCTCTTAGCTTCCTTAATTTTTGGAGAGTCTCAGCAAGTGCCAATTGAGCAGGAAGATAGTTTGATTTAAGGTCCACTGCCTGACGCAGTGATATTTCGGCTTCGTCAAGTTTGCCCAATGGCGCTCGAATGATTCCGAGATAGTAAGCCCAACGAAATGAGTTCGGTTCCAAAATTCGTGCCCGAATGTATAAGGGTTCGGAGAGCTCGTAGCGCTGGTGAGCATGAAGAATCATGCCTAATTCGCCATTGTGATTCTTATTGTTAGGGTCTATTTTTAGTTTCTCGAGAACCGTCTCAATCTGCTCTTGAACAACGGAATCAAACTCAGCTTTTCGTATGGTTAGATCGGGAATAGGAGGCATCGTTTTCTTTGAAGAAGAAACGACAAAAGCCATCATTAAGAAAAATAAAAGGATTACAAATCCTGTCCGATTAATAACTGTCCACACTACTTTCATCTGATCAACAAAACTAGGGTTACTCACCTACCTTACTATTCCTTTATTAATTGACTGCTCCCTTGATAGAGAATCGTATATTCATTAATGGGGATATCCCTCCATTCTTCCAACTCTCCACCAATCCAATGTGCTTGCACCTTGACAACCCGGGTTTTGTCTCCCAATCCGAATACTAGCCTCGAATCATTTGCAGAGGCAAAACTTCCATCCGTACGGACACGCCTCCACAAGGTTCTTCCGTCGGAAAGAAACACCCCCACGCGCGTTCCCAACATATCTCGTTTGAGTCCATGACTCACTAAACGAAGCCCTATCCAATGGTTTTGATTCCCCTTCTGGTTAATTAACAACCGAACACGTCCATTATTATTTACGACCAAGACATCGATATCACCATCATTGTCAATATCGCCAAACGCTCCCCCTCGACTCACTTCAGACAGCTCAAACACCTTCCCTGCCCGATTGGTCACATCCTTAAAACGTCCGTTTCCCAAATTTTGAAAAAGCTGATTGCGTTGATGAAGTGGATATGGGTCGTTAGCCTTTGCTAAGGATTCTATTGTGGATACGTGTCCATTTAAGGCCAAAACATCCAACCAACCATCATTGTCATAATCAAAAAAGGCCGTTCCAAAACCGGTGAAAGGAAGGCTGGGGAAAGCCAACTTAGCATTCGAAGATTGATCTTCAAACCAACCTGTCCCATCGTTTAAATAAAGTGTATTAGTCTCATTTCTGAGATGGGTCATAAAGAGATCTTCATCACCATCATTATCGAAATCAGCTGCATCAACCCCCATACTTGACTCGGCCTTTCCATCTTTGTTGAAAGCACAACCAGCGAGAACCGCTTCATTTTTAAAGCTACCATCCTTCTGGTTAATCCACAGATGATTTGGTCTCTGATCATTAGCCACATAAAGATCAATCCATCCATCCTGGTTAAAATCAGCTGTCACAACTCCCAGAGATCCATTGTATTCTCGTGAAATCTGTGCCTGGGCAGAAGTTTCCTGAAAAGTCCCATCTCCGTTGTTTCGAAATAGTCGGTCCGGAACAGGGTCATAACTAAGAGGCCCACAATAATCCACTACTCCTGTAGAACCATGGCATTCTTTTGTGTAAGAGACACTGAAATTGACATAATTTCCTACGTATAAATCTATCCAACCATCTCGATCATAATCCAGAAAAGCTGAACTAACACTCCAACGCTCCACACTGGTTTTTGGAAGTAAACCTTCCCTGAAACTCCCATCTCCCTGATTAAGAAAAAGTTGGTTTTGCCCAAAGTTAGTCACATAAAGATCAACCCAACCATCATTGTTAACGTCTGCAGTTGCCACTCCCATTCCATAACCTGTGGCTACAATACCACTTTGTTTGGTTACATCAGTGAAACCTAAGCTGGACTTTTCATCAGTCCTAACTACAAGATCGTTTCGATAGAGGCGATCTGTTGGGGGCAATGGTACCCTGGGTGGAAAATGTGAGTCTTTGAGGGTTTTGTCTGGACCCAACATGTTTCCCTGGACAAGATATATGTCCAGATCTCCATCGTTGTCATAGTCAAACATCGCGGCACCTGAACCCACCATTTCACAGTAGTATTTTTCTCCTGACATACCGTTAAAATGAATAAAATCGATACCTACTTTCTCAGCCTCGTCTACAAAGAACTCAGTTCCCATTTCTGAAGCCTTCAGACTACTAAGGAAATTCGACAGAACAATTAAAGCAAGTAGACTCCCAAAAACTAGCGTGAGAATAATTGGAAGAAAATTTTCTCTGGGGCTTAGACTTACAATATAGGGTTTAGTTTTCATGGATTTTTTTCAAACTGTTCGGAAATTACTTGATTATTATACTGGAGCAAGAAGGAAAGTTGGGAGTTAGTATTGCCAATGCTGAAAGAGTCCGGTCAAAAACCTAAAGAAAAAACGGTTTAATTAAAATAATAAACACTTAGACAACAATTTTATAATTAATATGGAACACAACCATGAAAAGCATCCGAATCAATCGTGAAAAACGTCTCAAAGAAGAACCTCACACTGGACATAATCGCTGGCATCCAGATATTCCCCCGATCCTTGAAGTAAATACAGGGGAAGAAGTACTACTCGAAACCCGCGACGCTTTCGACGGGCAAATCAGAGATGGAATGACGGTAGATGACCTGGATTTGATCGACACCAAAGTCTCTCATCCCTTGACAGGACCTGTTTATATCAACGGTGCTGCGGTCGGAGATTTACTAGAAGTCGAATTTCTAGATATCATTTCAGAACCCTACGGATTAACTAGAATTAAGACCGATGGAGGATTCCTAGAAGATCTATTTCCGGACCCCTATCTGGCACACTGGAACATCGATCATAACTGGGCAACTTCCAAAGACCTGCCGGGAGTTAGAATTCCCGGTAGTCCTTTTATGGGCACCGCGGGAATCGCCCCTTCGCATGCCCAACTTCGAGAGTGGACCTGCAGAGAACAGGCACTCGCAAAGCGTGGCCACACTCTTTTACTGCCTGACCCTGAAGACGCAGTACCTTGTAAAGAACCCATCTGTAGTCAGGGACTTCGTACAATCCCTCCGCGAGAAAATTGTGGAAACGTAGACGCCAAACAGTGGACCAGCGGGTGTCGTCTCTACATCCCAGTTAATGTCGAAGGTGCTCTTTTTTCTACGGGAGATGCTCATTTTGCTCAGGGGGATGGAGAATCCTGCATTACTGCCATCGAGGTAGGAGCCTCTGCAGTGGTCAGATTTCAGATCCAAAAAGGGGAAGCGTCCCGACTCGGTATACGTTGGCCCCGATTCACACATCGTGACTATCTTCCTCCCTCTCAGTGTTCCTTTCCACGTAACTGGACGGCTACCATGGGAATACCTGTTCGTAGTGACGGCACTCAGGAAGCTGGAGATCTGAATCTGGCAACCCGAAACGCCTTATTAAATATGATCGAACTCCTTAAAGAACGGGGTTGGTCAAAAGAACAAGCATATGTCATTTGCAGTGTAGCTGTAGACCTTAAACTGAGTAATATTGTGAATCGTCCTAATTTTACAGTCTCTGCCTTCTTACCTGAAGATATTTTCAAGATAGATAAGTAACCTTGAGAATTGAATTATGAGATTGGCACCTATAACAGAAGGCATCTTCAATAGTCCTATGTCTTTCACTTCTAGAAACTAGACCGACAAATGAGACTTTAAGTGAATGTACTGTTAAAATTTGGACTCTAGAATCTTTTAAGGAACAAAACCCCCTTCTGAACAAGGGTCTTTGGCAAGTACAAACAGGAGTCATAAAGATGAATTCAAAGCTGAACGTTTTATTTCTACCTCTTGGTAATTTATTTGAAGATTGGGGTAAAGACCTACAGACTGCGGTTTCAAAAAATCACAATTTTATTGTTGCGGATTGTGAAAAACCCTTGGCTCCTCAGTTTGAAAATATAGATGTCGTGATTGACCACGGAGGTTCTGTCGGTACCCGAGAAATGGCCGACTTAGCAGCAGCCGGTCAAGTACAGCTTTGGCAAATTCTGGGAACTGGATTTGACCATTTTGATCTTGAATACTTTAAATCGAAAAAACTAAGAGTATCCAACTGCCCCGGCACTTTCAGTGCAGTCGCCTTGGCCGATTGTGCAATGATGTTTATTCTGATGCTCGCCCGTCGGTATTGGGATGCGCTGCAGAACCTAAAAGAGGGTGTCCTGTATAGGCCAATAGGAAGAGAGCTGGAAGGACTAAAGCTTGGAATCATAGGATTTGGAGCCAGTGGAATTGAGCTGGCCCGGAGATCACGTGGCTTTGGAATGAAGAATCTTGCTATTGACATCCGCAAGATAGACCAAAATGAGGTCAACGAATTTGGCCTAGAATTCGTGGGGACTCCATCTGATCTAGATGCTGTCATCGCCCAATCCGATGTGGTTTCCCTCCATCTACATCTAAATGCTGAGACTCGCCACATCATCAATCAGAACCGACTAAAACTAATGAAGTCCACAGCGTTTCTGATCAATGTCTCTCGTGGAGAACTCGTAGACGAAAAAGCTCTTGAGACAGCTCTAACTGAACATTGGATTGGAGGTGCTGGCATAGACGTCTTCAGTCAAGAACCTCCCGATTTAAGCTCTCCCATATTCAGCCTACCTCATGTCGTAACCGCCCCTCACATTGCTGGCGTGACAGACGGAACGGCACGAAAAAGAGCACAGGCAGCAGCTGACAACGTCAACCGTGTGGCTGCTGGCTTAGAACCACTTCACAGGATTGATCAATAGCCAGAAACATAGTCAAGAACTATAAACAGCTAGATAATAAAGCTGTTCTTAAATCGTAGAGTGGTGCTGGCATTAGATTTCAGGGAAGTCATTTGGGCTTTCTTCCGTTGTTCTCTAGGTTACAAGTGCCAGCTTCAATCCGGATTATCCGCCAGGTTGAAATGGGTGAGAACGTTCCTGGTGAACGAGATCACGGCAACCATTTTCCGTTACTACAAAAGATCGCTCCATCTGCAAAGAACCCACACCTGGAAGAAACATGGAAGACTCCAAGTTAAACACCATATTTTCTTCAATTGGAACATCAGAGGCAATGTCGATACACTCATCGCTAATGCGCATACCGTTGTCGGGTACAATGGTGGGATAGTCGCGAACTTCCAGGCCAACACCGTGACCATGAGGGTGAGAAGCAGTATATCCTAGGCTCTCCAGCCTGTTCCACATCGCTTCTCTTACCTTTGAGCATTTAATACCCGGACGTACTTGACCTGCACCTGCGGAAACACTTTCCCTGACTGCTTCAAAGCGTCTCATTAAAGGCTCCGAAATATTCCCCATAGCGAGGGTTGTCCCAGTGTCTGAAAAACAGCGTTGATAGATACACCCAAAGTCCACCATCATGACATCATTATTTGCCAATTTATACTCCGGTTCTGTAGCCATACCTAAACCATTTAGACCAATACAAAAATGATCTAAGTCAGCACCCTCTTCAGCAATTAAGATACGATATCGTAGGGTCATTTCCTGAAGTGATTGTCCTGGAATAGCTTCTTTCAATACCTGCATCCCCGCCCTCTCGTTAATCTGTGCTGAACGAGTTAGACCTTCTACTTCGTATTCATTCTTCACCATACGAATCAGTCGAATTAAATTGGAACAATCAAGAAGGGAGGCTCTGGGAAGTTCATTGCAAAGCTGAGCTCGACGCTCTGAAGCTAGACCTTCCATCTCAACTCCTAAACATCCTGTCAAAAGCCCCTTTTCTTTCAAAATTTGTAAAAGTGCTTCCAGCGAAGTCTCTGATTGAGGGGAAGCCATTAATAAATCATGGATGCGTAGCTGTTTTTGGGGCAACTTTGAGGATGTTCGGGTTATATCAACTCCAGAATTCCCAAAAACATGAATGTCCTTAACCCAAAGGTCGGTTCCATTGACTGCAAATAGGGGATTGAGAACAAGTGCTGGCTCCCCTTCCAAAGGAAAAACAGCATACCCTGGAAGGACCAATCTACTCGAACTACCAGGCTCTAGCATATAACCTCGAATTGTAGGGTCTAGCCAGCAGAAATAGCCTGAAAAATAAGTAATATTGATATGAGAAGTGGCAATAAGAGCGTCGAGTCCACACTCTTTCATAAAGGCTTTAGCACGGGATTGATTGAAAAACATTAAATAAAAAGACTCGCGATAAGATTATTAAGCAGCTATTGCTACCAATTTGCAAACTTCGATAAATTCAATGACAAATGCTGGGGACACAACAGAAATAATATTAAAAAGTCAGATGCGCAATTAATGCTATCTTGATTGCCTCTTGGTTTTGCGTTTTCAAAGCCCTGTTCATAGAGCCATCCTACTCCTAAAAAAAGAATACTACTTCGTCCAAGATTCCCCAATTTCTTCCAGAGACCTCCCCTTCGTCTCAGGAACCATCCGCCATCCAAAGAACACAGAGAAAATGCAAACTAGCATAAAAATCCAAAAGGTTCCTGCCTCAGACCCAAAAGTTTCCTTGAAATAGGTCAACATCGGAGGGACAATCAGAGCACCAATAAAGGCCGAAACCCACAAACCAAGAGCTGCCAACTGCATGGCCTTGGCACGTAAATGCATAGGGAATATTTCAGACATGATCAACCAGGCCAGTGGAGCCAAACTGATCACAAATCCCCCTACTACCATAAACATTGTAACCAGAAGGTAAATGCCTGCCATATCGAAAAAGAAATAGGTGCCCATAAGTGCAAACCCAATTGCCATAGCGCATGTCCCCGTTAGCAACAGGGGTCTTCTTCCAAAGCGATCCACAGCCCACAACCCAAAGGCGGTGCATGTTAAGTTCCAAACATTGACAATGATAGATTGCAGAATCGCTTCTGAAATATTGTCGAACCCCGCCCTCTGAAAAATAAGAGGTGTGTGGAAAAGTAATGGACTGGTTCCACTGAACTGCTGCAACACAGCCAAAGTAAAGGCAATAAACATAGCAGTCCTGAGGCCTGGACGAAAAAGATCTGAGAAACTACCAACTTTCTTTTTTAGAGACCGAGCAATTCGATCGAGTTCTAAATCTGCATACTGAGATCCACCGATCTTATTTAAGACACCAAGAGCTTCACCGCGACGATTCATTTGAACAAGCCATCTGGGACTCTCCGGAACAAGGGTCAGGCCAATTAAAAGCACTAATATAGGGACTAGTTCAGAAGCAAACATCCAACGCCAGGCACCACTAAGTGAAAGGAAGTAGGAAACAATAATAGAGGACAATGAGCCTACTACTATCGCCAGCTGGTTGACCAAAACAAGACGGCCACGCAAACGTGATGGAGCCACTTCAGCGATGTACATAGGAGATACAATCGAAGCCAGACCAACGCCCATCCCACCCAAAATCCGAAAAATATAAAATTCCGTCATCGTCCTAGGAAGAGCAGTCCCAATAGCCGAAATCCCAAAAAGGATTGCACATAGATATAATGCTTTCTTTCTACCCCACCGATCCGTCAAACCGCCACCAGCTAAGGGTCCAATAATGCAACCAATGACTGCACTGCTTACTGCGAATCCTAGCCAAAAAGGAGTCAGTCCGAACTCCGCTTTTAAAAACAGGCTAGCACCGGCAATAATTGATAGATCATAGCCAAATATAAATCCACCAACTGCCGCAATCACTGAAACAAAAATAAGATAGGATTTCCGGACTGTTGTGTCCTGCTCAATCCCAGTTGTTGTTTTCTCCATTCCTTCACCAACTCTTTTTAATGAAAACAAAAATTTAATCGGAAAGTGGTCAAGCCCTTCATTCCGATAAGCCACTTCTTCGCTACTAAGACAATCTTAACAATTCTAGTAGAACATGTTTTTTCAACCCACAGATGTTAAGAAATTCTACAAGATTGAACAGACCAAGTGAACCCTAGTTTTAACACTACCCTTGCAAATCTACTTTCAACCAGTTAATAACTAGGTTAGAGACATTGACAGAAGAGGAACTTTGATCAATCTTTGCTTAGTAGGAACCGGGGGGATTGCCACCCAACATATCGAGGCCTTTACCCAGATCGGGGGAGTACACCCATATTGGGTCGTTTCACGTAGACCGAAAGCTGTTCAAGACTTTGCCCAGAGGTGGAACTTCGATCACCATGGCATCGAATTGGAAAAAGCGCTAATTGACCCTAAAATCGATCTGGTTCTGATTACTTCTCCCAGTGATGTTCACGCTGACCAAACTATCAATGCATTGAAAGCAGGCAAAGATGTCATCGTTGAGATTCCCGTTGCTACAAGTCTTTCCGATGCTGTCCATGTCGAAAAAATTTCCAGGGAAACAGGCCGACGCGTACAAGTTTGTCACACCATGCGATCGTTTTCTGCAATTCGTGAGATAAAACAACGTGTGCAAACAGGGCAACTATCCCTTACTCACATCACAGCATTTTTTGCCATCCCCCGCCGTCGAAATCAGAGCTGGGCAGGGCAACGGAACTGGATCGACAACCTTCTATGGCACCACGGCTGCCACCTCATTGACGTGGCCATGTGGGTTTTGGGAGTTGATAGAGTTGAACAATTGAGTGCAATTATTGGTAGTTCACATCCCCAATTTGGCATGGCTATGGATGTCTCAATCCAGTTTAAAACTGCGAAGCATCAGTTAATTACTCAGGCTCTAACATACAATGCAGAAGAAATGTGTTGGGATGTTCGTTTTATTGGAAATGAAGATGTCCTTATTTTTGCAAAGGGTCGCCTTCTAAATGAAAAGGGTGAGGATCTTATTCCTAAAACTTCCCATCTAGACCTGGTTTTTCAGAATAGAAAAATGTTGTCAGCGCTGAGGGATGGAACAAAAAGTGATTTTGAACTTGAGTCAGTTTTACCGACCATGCGAGTTCTAGATGCCGCAGAGCAATTGGCCAATAAACAGAAAGGAAACCTACGATGATTATTGACGGATATTCCCACTGTGGAATCTCAAAATTTTTACCGCTGGAGTCTGTTCTTGAAGTAATGGAAAAGGCTGGCGTAGACCGAGTTCTATTGTGTCAACACCTGGAAGAATATGACAATACCTATCTAGCAAATGTAGTAAGTCGCTACCCGGGCCGATTTGCAGCTACTTGTTTAGTGGATCCTGAAAAACCCGACGCAATAGAAGAACTGCGACATTGGCAGGCCACAGGTTGCTTCCGTGGACTACGCATTCTAGCGAAGACGCTCGAGTCCAATCAAGAACTTTGCCTGGAAGCAATTCGCCTAAATATGAATCTAGTAATTTACGCTCCAGAAGGAATTACAAGATCGCTTCCAAGCCTACGTCGACTTCTTGACCAGCGCCCTGATGGAACGATTATTATTAGCCATCTGGGAGATCCTCAGATAAAAGAGAATCAATTAATGAGTGGACGTGAATTATTGGAACTAGCTTCTGAGCCATCGATTTACGTTTTGCTCTCCGGATTGTCGATGTTCTGTGACTATCCTTATAAAGAATTAGATGGATTAGTTTCGGATGTAATACGTTCGTTTGGTGCAAGTCGGATCATTTGGGGATCAAATTTTCCGGTGTGCGGTGACATTCAAGACTATATTCGCGACCTTCAAATGGTACTGGAAGGTTCTTGGCAATTAAAGGAGGAGGAAATCAAGTGGATAACCAATCTTACAGCTGCATCCATCTGGTTTGAGGATAACTCTCCTACTTGAATAGAGACATATTAACAACGTTTGATTTTCGTATAAGATCAAGAAACAATTAAGGAAGTTTTTAATTGTAAAAAGGAGAATACTGATGAAGTGGATAAAAAACTTAGACCATGTAGCCGTCACAGTTAGTGATCTGGACCGTTCGCTGCACTTTTACGTCGATCTGCTGGGTTTCAAAGAAATCGAAAGACATCTACTAGAAGGAGAAACCATTTCGAAAATGGCGGGCAAGAAAGATGTTACTCTACAGGTTGTCCGGTTGGCAATTCCAGAAACTCCTAACATTCTAGTGGACCTACAACTATATATTGAACCTCCAGGTGAAGTTTCAAATGCCGTGTTAGGGATGTCCAACCAGGGACATTTTTGTTTCGGGGTACATGATCTTGACAAAGCCTACGAGGAGTTAACTGCTGTAGGAGTAGAGTTTATCTCTGAACCGGTGGTCTTTGACCTGGGAGACGAATGGGAATATGGAGCTCTCAAAGTTGTTTTCTTTAAAGACCCGGATGGATTTATCCTGGAACTAATGGAATTCACCAATTAAATTTCACGAAAAATATATAAGTAAGAAAAAGATTTAGGAGTAAGCAATAATGCCTAGATATCCAGAAATTGAAGGAAATACAGCAATTGTAACTGGGGCTGGAAGAAGTATCGGTCGAGCTATCGCATTTCGACTCGCTCGGGAGGGAGCAGCGATAACTGTTACCGACATCGATAGGGCAAGTGCTGAGTCTGTGGCAAAAGAGATTCAAGATTCTGGTGGGACTGCTTTGGGAATAAAGGTTGATGTGACAAATGCCAAAGACAGTGAAGAAATGATTTCCAGAACGGTGGAAACATTTGGAATGCTAAATATCTTAGTAGCGAACGCAGGCATTGGATACGTCGGCCGTTTAATTGATACCGATGAGGCCACTTGGGACCGTCTGATGGCCGTCAATGCCAAAGGTGTGTTTCTAACCTGTAAGGCTGCAGGCCAGCAAATGATAAAGCAAGGCCAAGGTGGCCGAATAATCATTAACGCCTCTGGTGCTGGAAAAATCGCACCAGGGAAAAATGTTCCATTAGGAGCCTATGCGGCCAGCAAACATGCTGTAATTGGTTTTGGAAAGCAGTTAGGACTTGAGCTTTCTGATCATCAAATTCTCGTCAATAGTATCTGCGGAGGAATTATCGATACTCCAATGTGGGATTTGATCGACCGTGAAACAGCCAAGATTTTGGGTGTGGAAGAAGGATCAATAAAGTCAGGAGCCGTAGAAAGCATTCCTCTTGGACGAATCCAACAGCCCGAAGATATTGCTAATGTTGTGGCTTTCTTGGCCTCTGATGATGCTAACTACATCACTGCCAGCGCCCTAAATGCAGAAGGTGGCTTGCTGCCTTACTGATCAAAGAGTGAAAAACATTGATCAATTAGGCCCAGACTGGGCTACTAAGTCACTCAGCTCATTAGCAGTCATTTCACCTCTTCTAACAACTCTCTTAATCTCACCATGCTCCACTACTGCGATCCGGTCTGCCACCGGCACAACATGGTTCATATTGTGATCAATATAAAGAATGGCGATCTTCTGACTTTTGGCAAGTTGGATCATCTCCATGACTTTTCGTGTCTCACGCACAGACAGGGCAGCTACAGGCTCATCCAGAATCAACAAACGTGATTCAAAGTAAACAGCCCGTGCAATCGCCAAAGTCTGGCGCTCACCGCCAGAAAGATTTTCTGCAGATTGATTTGCAGAGTTGACACTTTTCAAGCCAAAACTCCGAAGCTGTTCCAGGCAAGTTTTCTTCATCGCATTACGGTCAAGCACACTAATGCCAAAAATCTTTTTTTTCTTTTCCTTGCCCAGAAAAAAGTTTCTCCAGAGGCTCAGTTGACCAATAATAGCAAGATCTTGATATACCGTCTCTATCCCCAACTTCCTTGAATGTCTGGGCGAGGAAAACTGAATCTCCTGCCCCCTAACTTCCATCTTTCCTGAGGTTGGCCTGAGATACCCACTGATGATCTTGACAAGCGTAGACTTGCCAGCTCCATTATCTCCAACCAGTCCAACTACTTCTCCTCTCCTTAAGGAAAAGCTAATGTCACGGAGAACCTCTATTTTCCCAAATCTTCTGGAAATATTTTTCAGCTGAACAATGGGCCTTTTAGAAACTTTTCCCTCTACCTGAATCACTCTTTATCCTCCCTTCCTACGTAGTGACTCTGCTTTCACATTTACCAAAGACGCAAGCAACAGAAGGATTCCTATTAATCCAGTATAGTATTCACCGCCTGCCCCAACCAGAATCAAACCTGTCTTGAGAGTACCAATCATCAAGGTTCCCAAAAGAGTACCTAGAACGGTGCCACGAACTCCGAAAAGAGAAGTTCCACCCATAACCACAGCAACAATTGCGAGAAGATTATAATTCTCTCCTGAGTTGACTCCGGCCGAACCAAAATCTGCTAACTGGAGACATCCAGCTAGTCCAGCCAGAACCGAAGATAGGACAAAGTTTGTCACTTTAACTACCCGAATCGGGACACCCATGGCACGTCCTACTTCCCCTGCATTGTGACCTGCTGCTCGAATCCAGCTACCATACTGAGTTCGGTCTAGAACAAACCACGAAAGTGCAAACACAGCCAACATCCAGAGAAAAGGAGCTCCTACAGGGGTTCCAGGAACATCACTGCCCATCAAACCAAGGATTGGATCTTCTATCCCGAAAAGCTGGACAGGGAAACCACCGGCTATGATTCGGTTCACACTTGTAATTACAAACAACATACCTAATGTGACAATTAAAGAAGGGACACGGGCGAGTGTACTTATCACACCGTTAATCAAACCCACAAAGGAAACCCCTAAAAGAGCCAGGAATAAAGCCAATATGCTAGGTAAACCAACTTCTGTAATCAGAGTAGCCATGAGAATAGGAGCCAAAGCAAATGTCTGTGAAACGGAAAGATCAAACTCTCCGCTGATCATAAGCAATGTCACACCCACAGCAACTATTCCTAGAGAGGCCGACAAGGCCGCCAGGGCACTGAGTTGGGGAAATGTCAGAAACTTACCCTTTGAAAAGACCTCAAATAGAATACAAAGAGCTGCGAGACCAATTAGTGGCCCGAGCTCTCTGTGTTGACGTAACCAAGATATTAGCTTCTCAATTGCTAACTTCATCTTGTTATTTTCTTAATCTAGTTGTAGCTATCACAAAAGGTAACCAATGTCCCAAAAAGTGCTGTTAGCCTAGTATTCCTTTTAAAAACAATTTTTCAGCCTCAAGTAGGTTTGAGCGGCTAATTAGAAATACACCTGGGTCCACAGAGGGTGGCTGAATGAGTCTATATTTCAGTTTAAGATAGAGAGCTACAACAGTATAGTAAGCTTGTACATACGGCTGTTGGCTAAGCGTTAAAGTGAGAGATCCATCCTTGATACTCTGGATGATAATAGGATCTAGATTCCAGCTCAGGATCGGAATATCGAGTCCAGAGTCCACTTTAGCCCTCGCAGCCGGTGAACCAACCAGGGAATCCCAACAAATGATTCCCCGGACCTCAGGATGTGCTGCTAGATAACTCTTCATCAGTTGAAAATTCTGTGCTGAATCCAAGCCAACCGGAAAAGTTTGCACATGTTTTCGCTCCCAACCCACCTCAGAAAAAAATCTCAAATAGGCATTTTGAATTAATAAGTGCTCATAAGTATCAGGGAGCCCGTTGAATAAGACTATCGGATCATTGGGATTTAAGAATTCTAGGAACGCCTCCCCACTTCTGCGAGCAGCTTCATACTTGTCTAAACCTACGGCGCTCTCTGCCAATCGCACGATTCTAGGATCTTCTGAATCTAAACCCTTGAAGTTGTTAAAAAATTGAACCTCCATTCCTTGATCCAAAGCTTGTTGAGTAACTCTCTCAAATTCTTGTCCCCGATAATCAATAGCAATGCCGTCAGGGCTACTAGCTATAACTGTTTTAATAATTTCATTAATGTTGGCCAAGCTAAAATCATCAGGGGCCACATAGATCAATTCAACTCCAGCCAAGGAGTCGGCAGCTGCTAAGGCACCCCTTTTTACCTGGTCCCAAAAAGGATTGTTGAGAACTGCACCCACAAAACTAATTTTGATATGCTCCTTGTCTTTCCCTGATTCTTTGGCCATATCCTTCGAACAAGTGGCAAGCAAAGCCGCTGCTGAAGGCAGACTTATTCCTCCAAGTAGAAGATGTCTCCGGGCTACTTGTTGGTCTTGTTTTTTCACAGCCCTCGAACTGTGGCTTGCTGTCCTTATATCTTTCATTTCCTTTGTAAACATGACGTTAGTTCCAAAAGCAGTCAAGACATAAATTTTGGAAGGTGGATTAGCTGGGTCTCCGATGAAGTTCCCAAGATCTCTGTCTTCTTTTTAAAAATTAGGATTCTCGTATATGCGAGGTTCTGTCTAAGAAAAAATTTATTAGGCTTGATTTTGACGCTTCACTCTCTTGCCAAAACAGCGCGAGTACCTTTCAGAAACTTCGCATGACGTCTAACACCTTTCCGAAGGATAGCTAAATCTCCTCTCATGAGCTCTACTTCAAAATCTGAAATGGAAAGATGAAGAGTTCCAGACAGTATCAACCAGTACTCATGGACGGAAACGATTTCTTCCTTGTAATTGGATGTGTCTCCAGAAACAACTCGGAGCTCACTCAAAGGGCAATGTGGTGCTCGCTCGGAAAAATCTCCAAGGTTTTCTGATCCTCCCAAAACAAAGCCGCCGCCAATCGGTTCAGGTTCTCCATCACTCTCCACCAGCAAATGTCCTGCCCGTTTCTTTCCCTTAAAGCGAGTCGCCAAAGCAACCATTTCTCCATCCGTAAACATTTGAAACCGTTGGACATTTCCCTTTGGGGTATACACCAATGTGTTAGGGGAGCAAGAAAAAGAAAGATCCCCTAACCAGACTTCACCCTGTCCCGCTGTGAACAACCAAAATTCATCATTGTCATGGTAGTGGGGCTCAACTCCATTTCCCACCTGCTGAGGAAACAAATGAAAGGCAATAATTGCTGCCCAGGCTGGATAAAGTTTTTCATCCCAATGTAACAATCCCTGAAGTGGAGATGGGAATTCATTGGACCCTTTTGAGAATACAATGAACTCATCGTCTCGGATGATCAAAACTTCACTTCCACTATTTGGACAACCTCGTTGCTCTCATCTTATAACTCGGTCAAACTAAAAGAAAACGACTCCTCAAAAAACACATTGTACCTACTCTGGTTGGGGCTCTGATAACAAAGGGATAATATAGAGATAGAAAGGGGAATTGAGAATGCTCTTGAAGAATCGAGTCTGTGTAGTGACAGGTGGAAGTTCTGGAATTGGACGGGGAATCTCAATTGAACTTGCCCGAGAGGGTGCGAGTGTTGTTATTGCAGATCTCCAGGAAAAACCTAAGCAGGGAAAATACGAACCGTTTCCTTCTAGTACAACCACCGTAGAAGAAATTGAAAAACTTGGAAGGCAAGCATTCTACATTTGTACTGAGGTTTCCGATGAACACTCGGTAGAAAATACTGTCCAGCAAACAATCAAACATTTTTCGACTATCGATATTTTGGTAAACAATGCCGCCATCCTCCTGCCTGGCAATAGTCAACAGCTTTCATTTGAAGAGTGGGACCGTGTACTCGGAATCAATCTAAGAGCTTTTTTTGTTACGACGAAACTTTCAGTACCTTCTCTTAAAAACTCTAGAGCTGGACGGATCATCAATATTTCCTCAGTAGCGGCTTTTTTTGGAGGTGGAGGGCCAGCTTACAGTGCATCTAAAGCAGCTATAGTAAACCTCACCCGTGATAGTGCCATCGAACTGGCTCCACACGGCATTACCGTAAATGCAGTGTGCCCCGGCTTTGTGCAAACCTCTATGCATGACAGCTTCACAGAGGAAAAAGAAGAACAGATCAGGCAAGGAACTCCCTTAAAACGTGCGGGGACACCCAAGGAAATCGGTCGTGCTTGTGTATTCTTAGCCTCAGATGATGCCTCCTGGATCACAGGCATCTCACTACCGGTTGATGGCGGCTGGCTAGCCAGAAAATAAACCTACCAGATTGCAGCAAAATTTGCGTGGATAGAAAAGAGGTATGAAACGATGTCCAGAAAACAGTTAGAAAAGATTATTGATCTCGTGAAAACCCGTAACCGTGAGATTCAGGACAAGCAATTCACTCTCGAAGAGAGACGTGCCTGGATTGATGCAGGTTGCAAGTTATTTGAAAACCTAGATGACATAAAAACAGAACATATAGATGCAAACGGTGTTCCGGCTGAATGGGTGACGGCAAAGGGTGTCAATCCAGAGAACGTCATGCTCTATCTCCATGGTGGCGGATATGTTCTTGGATCCATTGCCAGTCATAGAGGATCAGCGGCAAATCTCTCGCGAGCCACAAAATCCAGAGTGTTACTCCTTGGTTACAGACTTGCCCCTGAACACACTTTTCCGGCTGCAGTAGAAGACGCGGAAAAAGCCTATCAATGGCTTCTTGGAAAAGGAGTCGATCCCTCCCAACTCATTGTATGCGGTGATTCAGCAGGTGGTGGCTTGACCGTTTCTCTTCTCGTAGTTTTACGAGACAAAGGTGCTCCACTGCCCGCAGGTGGTGTCTGCATATCTCCCTGGGTCGATATGGAGGCAAAGGGTAATTCAATGGATTCTAAAGCTGACTTGGACCCAGTAATTCAGAGGGAGGGAATCCTGGATTTTTCCAGTGCCTATCTAGGAGGTGCAGATCCAAAATCTCCATTAGCAGCACCACTGTATGCAAATCTGATTGGCCTTCCACCTCTTCTCATTCAGGTTGGTACTGCAGAAACACTTCTAGATGACGCTACACGACTAGCACACCATGCTAAAACCTGCGGAGTAAAGGTTACACTGGAGGTGTGGAAAGATATGATACACGTTTGGCATCGCTTTAGCGGCAGTCTCTCTGAAGCAGATCAGGCAATCGACCGAATAGGAGAATATGTCTATGGAATTTTGTATCCAAAAGAGTCATCTCCATAGTAAAAGAGGTTCTACGGCTACCAGTACGTGGCAAACTTAAATGAACTAGTAGAGTCGAAATTGATTATAGAAAAGAGAAATCCGCGGAATCATTTGAACAGTTAGATCCCAAAGAATTACCTAGAAAGGTAGTCTAGGATTCTTCCCTTCAATCCTGAATTTGGATCCCAAAATATTTTACTGTTTTGTCTAAAAGCTTAGGGTCTTGTCGAATACAGAACTAGTGATTATAAGCAAATTCACGAGAATTCAATAGAGCCCAAGTCAAATCGGAAACTGCTTGCCTATGCTCAGCTTTTTCAAATTTTGACAGGGCCACCTCAAGATTCCTCTGTTCGTTCTCATCTGGGAAACGCGAAAGAGCTGCCAGATAAAGCTCTTCTATAATTGACCCATTCTCTTTTCCACTTTGGAGCAACTGGTCCAGACGGCCCCCTTCCGTATTCAACTTAGTTGTATAGGTGTCCCCAGCATATACGTGTAAAGCTTGTGCAATACTAGGACTAGTATCTCGATCGGGCAAAGTGTAACGCACTGGTCTCCCATATAGGTCTAGAAACAGCGAAAAATAGCGTACTGGAGATTTCAACTGTACCGCTCTTGTCCCCAGAGGTGGTTGCCCCTTTTCTGATTCGGGTCCTTCATGAAAGACTTCGGGGATCCCTGTTACTTGAGAAATGGCATCAAGAAGAACTTCTGCTTCCAAGGGTTTTGGTATGAAGTGGGAGTAATTGATCTGGTCGTAGCGGTTATTCGAGTTGGGCTGACTCGCAAGCTGATAGGTTCTAGACTGTACTATGGTACGAATCAGTTGCTTGAGATTGTGTCCACTCTTCCTAAATTCAGAGGCCAAAGCCTTTAGTAGTTCTGGATGCGTGGGAGGGTTGGAGTCTTTGAAATCATCCACAGGGTCAACAATTCCTTTTCCCAAAAAGTATCCCCACATCCGATTCGCCATCGATTCCGCAAAGTAAGGATGAGAAGTAACATAGCGGGCCAACTCCAGACGAGGATCTAGTCTATGTTCCTTAGCCAGTAGCGTTCCATCGAGAAAGGCCGGTTCCACAACTGTCTTTCTGCGGGGATGCTTGAGTAGTCCAGGCTGGCCTTTATCTCCGTATCCCCCCAGTGGATTGTCAAAAATAGTGTCGTAATACCCTACAAAGTCTATGTTTCCAAAAAAGGCAGCCAGGCCCCAAAACTGATCCTGAGACCAAGACTCAAAAGGATGGTCATGACACTCGGCACAATCAAAACGGCGCCCTGCAAATACTCGCATTTCCTCAGAAAGAATACGCCCAGGTTGTGAGTT
>CAZMUJ010000013.1:0-33965 GCA_964569605.1 uncultured Acidobacteriota bacterium | reverse complement strand
CATGAAGATCCCGTTTTGGTGGGCCGGATCCGTCAGGATCTATCTCGCTCGGACGGTAAGGGATTAGCTTTATTTCTGGCCGGTGATCAGCTTAGGAAAGGGGCAGCCTTAAACGCTGTTCAGATTGCTGAGGCAGTTCTCAAAGGCTAAGTTTCTTTCTAAGTACCAGTGAATTTCTAAGATAGGCTCTATGAATCTAAAAGATGCTAATCATGACGTGAAATTTGCTGTTGAAGTTGCGCAGCGAGCCGGTTTGTTAGGTCAGTATATTCAGAAGAGAATGACCGAGCCGGCCTTAGAAAAAGAAGATCAATCACCTGTCACAGTAGCTGATTTTGCAATACAAGCTCTCGTTGGGTATTTGCTCCAAGGTCAAGCTAGACCAGATTCTCTAGTTGCCGAAGAAACCACAGGACTTCTCCAAGCTGAGAAAGGGGAAAAAACACTCAAGCAGGTTGTTAAGTTTCTCTCTAAAGCTGGCTTGCCCTCAAATTCTAAGGCAGTGTGTAAATGGATTGACTGGGGATTGGGGATGCCTGAGGGTCGATATTGGACTCTTGATCCTGTTGATGGAACAAAAGGATTTTTGAGACAAGAACAGTTTGCCACAGCCCTTGCTCTTATTGAAAACGGCCAAGTTCAAATAGGTGTGCTTGCATGTCCAAATCTCATGTTTCCAGGAAACACGTTAGCTCAACCGGGATCTCTTTTCTTAGCGATTAGAGGAGAAGGATCCTGGGGGAGGTCTTTGGGGGGAGAAACGGTCTTTCATCCGCTCCAGGTATCTGTTATTGATAGTCCCAGGAATATGAGGATGATTCGTTCTGTTGAGGCTGGCCACACCAATACTGACCTTTTTGCCAAGATTCTTCAGCGGTTGGGTTGCAGGCCTGAACCTATATTGATGGACAGCCAGGCCAAGTATGGTCTCCTGGCTTCTGGCCAAGGAGAGTTAATGCTTCGTCTTATTTCCTCTGTCCGACTTAATTATAAGGAACGAATCTGGGACCATGCAGCCGGATCTCTAGTTGTCGAAGAAGCTGGTGGGAAGGTTACGGATCTCGATGGAAAGGACTTAGATTTTTCCCAAGGCTCCACTTTAGCTAAAAATCGTGGTGTCGTTGCCTCCAATGGAGCTATACATAATGAGGCTCTTGCGATTATCCACAAACTCGGTGGTTAAACAATTTTCACATGAGTTTCTACGTTTTCTTGGTTGTTTCTTCTTCAGACAAGAGTGTCCATTTTAATTTTTGTAGTTCTTGTTCGAACAATTCGGTAAACTCAAGCCAGTTTTGGGAGTAGAACCCATCACAGTTTTCAAGACTTTGGTATTTTTCTACCAGTCGGTCAAATGCTTCTGCTTTTAGTTTCCAACCAATCCATGCTTGTTGACTCATCTAGCGAGGACTATAATCCACAAGTTTTTGCCACGCAAGGCGCCTCAAGTCATCTAGTGTTACCAAGATAGTTGCTTTAAAAAACGGCCAATGATGGATATTCAGTCAGTTTTCGAAGATATCAGTGAAGTGAAAAAGAAGCTTTCCATTGAGGTTTCAGCTCAGGTGGTATCCGAGGAGCATAACCGGATAGCACAAGAATTTAGAAAGCAGGTAAGTGTTCCCGGATTTCGAAAAGGCCGTGCACCTTTTGAGTTAGTTAAAAAAAGATTTGAAAAAGATATTAGGGAAGAGGTTACTAAACGTTTGATTCCCGAATCTTATCACGAGGTGATTAGGGATAAAGACATCAAACCAGTTCGATCCCCAAGTATTGAGGAATTGGATTTTCAAGAGGGGAAGCCACTCAAATATGTAGCTAAGTTCGAAGTACAACCTGTTTTTGAGGTTCCCGATTACAAAGGTCTGAGAGTGAGACTAGACATTCCGCAATCTCCTGAAGAATTGTTGGAAAAACGGCTGAGGGCTCTTCGCGAACAGCACTCGACCCTGACTACAATCGATAATCGAGCTATTGATTTAGGAGATTATGCAGTCATTGATCTCCACGGAAGGTTTGTTTCAGAAGAAGGGTTGCCTCTCGTTGGATTTGATCCTATAGATGATGAGAACGTGGTTCTAGAGGTTGGGGGTGATCAAACCTATGAGGCGTTTACTAGGGCACTTCTTGGTTTGAATTCTGGTGATGAAAAAGTTTTTCAGGTTTCTTATCCGTCAGATTACCCAGAGCAAAAGCTCGCAGGACAGCGGGTTAAATTTTCGGTTAGAGTTCACCAAATAAAAGATAAACAAGTTCCTGCTTTGGACGACGAATTTGCCAAGGATGTCGGTGATTTCGAAAATTTGAAAGAGCTCAAAGAAAATCTGCAAGAGGAAATTCTGCGGTATGCGGAGACAGCTAAAAAGGACGAAATCCGAAACAAGATTGTCGAAGCTCTCATCAATCTTAGATCTTTTGAGGTTCCAGAGATTCTAGTTGAAGAAGTGTTAAACAATAAATTACGAGATTTTGCTTTCAAGTTGGTATCCCAGGGAGTTGATATTGCTAAAGCAGGCGTAGACTGGCCAAAGATAAGGAACGAATTTCATCCTTCTGCGCAGAAAGAAGTGCGAGCCCACTTTTTGCTCAAGGAAATTTCCCGCCAAGAAGAAATTGAAATTTCAGATTCGGAAATAGATGAAGAGATCGAGAAAGTGGCGAGGTCAAGTGATCAAGGGCCACACAAAATCAAAAAACACTTTGCTCAAAAAAACCGGCGCTTGGAACTCATAGAGAGCTTGAAACAAAAAAAAGTGATTGATCTCCTTGTCGAAAAGGGGATAGTAGAGGAGTGAAGTGCGATGATAATCCGGTCCGTTCACGAACAGTTACAATATCAATCTGTATTTACATAAAAAGGTGAAAACATGACATTGATTCCGATGGTTGTTGAACAGACGAACCGTGGTGAACGTGCATTCGACATTTATTCACGTCTTCTGAAGGACAATATTATCTTTGTTGGAACTCCAATTGATGACAATATTGCTAATCTGGTGACGGCTCAGCTCTTGTTTTTAGAGGCTGAAGCCCCAGATCGAGATATTTCTCTGTACATTAATTCCCCCGGAGGATCAATTACTGCTGGGCTGGCGATATACGATACTGTCCAGTTTATTAAGAATGATGTGACGACTATGTGCATTGGCCAGGCAGCTTCTATGGCAGCTTTGCTTTTGGCTGCTGGAACCTCCGGAAAAAGATTCGCTCTACCGAACAGCCGGATATTAATTCATCAGCCCGCCATGGCAGGCTTATCAGGACAAGCTACCGACATTGATATCCATGCCAAAGAGATCCTTAGGATGCGTGAGATGACGAATGAAATTCTGTGCAGGCATACACAGCAGGATCTAAAAAAGATTGAGAAAGATGTAGACCGTGACTACATCATGAGCGCTGAGCAGGCTAAAGATTATGGTATTATCGATCTAATTATCGAGAAACATATATAGTTGATTTTTTTTGGAACTCAATATTCTAATGCACGGCTTTGTTGGCTATTCTGGATAGCCTAACTAGGAAATAAGGTCAATACTGTGGACAGAGACAATTTGCAGTGAAAAAAGAAACTGAAGAAATTCTTCGTTGTTCTTTCTGTAACAAGAGTCAAAATGACGTTAAGAAGCTAATCGCCGGTCCAACCGTTTTCATCTGTGATGAATGCGTCGAGGTGTGCAATGAAATCATTTCAGATGATTTTACTTCGGAAATGTCTGAGGCGGCACATAAGAAACTCCCAAAACCTTATGAGGTTAAAGCGTTTCTCAACAGATACGTAATTGGTCAAGAATTGGCCAAAAAAAAACTAGCAGTTGCTGTCTACAATCACTACAAACGGATTAAAATAGGGCCTCGACCCCATGACGGCGTCGAATTAGCTAAAAGCAATGTTTTGTTGATAGGCCCAACTGGAACCGGAAAGACACTGTTGGCCCAAACGCTTGCTAAAATGCTGTCTGTTCCCTTTGCCATTGTTGATGCAACTACTCTTACAGAAGCTGGATATGTGGGGGAAGATGTAGAAAACATCATTCTCAAGCTACTCCAAGCTGCTGGAGGTGATCGGGACCGCTGTATGCAGGGCATCATCTACATTGATGAGATTGACAAGGTTTCTCGTAAGGATGAAAATTTGTCCATTACCCGCGATGTTTCGGGTGAGGGAGTACAACAGGCTCTACTCAAAATTTTAGAAGGAACGCTGGCTAACGTCCCCCCTCAAGGGGGTCGAAAACATCCCCACCAGGAATTTGTCCAGATCGACACTACTAACATACTTTTTATTTGTAGTGGAGCCTTTGTCGGCCTAGAGAAGGCTATTCGAAGGCGTTTGGGACGTTCCGCGCTGGGGTTTACTGCTTCTAATTCAAGTAGTCGCTGGCAAGAGGCATTAGAGTCCGAAATCTTGTCTCATGTTCTTCCAGAAGATCTCATTAAATATGGTCTAATTCCTGAATTTGTTGGAAGACTACCTGTGGTATGCACACTTCACGATCTCGACAAGGCAGCATTGGTGGAAATTTTGCAAAAACCAGAAAATGCTCTGACAAAGCAATACCATCGAATGTTTGAGTTTGAAAACGTCAGTCTAAAATTTACCAAAGGTGCACTTGAAGCGATTGCAGAATTAGCGGTAGAACGAAAAATTGGAGCCCGTGGCTTGCGCTTAATCACAGAAGATTTTATGTTAGATTTGATGTACGAGTTGCCTAGCATGAAGAATGTCAAAGAGTTTGTGGTTACTCGAGAGATGGTTGAAAACAAAGAGGTTGTTTTCAAGCTCCTTGAAAAAGCTGGTTAACAAAGAGTATCATTTCTTGCCTTTTTTGTTGCAACCTCCAAAAGTTTTCGATAAGAACAGGTAATAGTAAAGACTTGAAGTAGGTGGAGAAAAAAGGAGTAGAATTGTTTTATATAATTAGAGAGTGAGTATGCACTAAATGACAAAGCCCAGTAGTGAAAAACAACAATATGTTTGTCCAATGGTGCCCATACGGGATGTAGTAGTCTTTCCCCGTATGATGGTTCCATTTGTCATTGGAAGGAAGTCGTCTGTCTTGGCTCTCGAAGAGGCCCTACAAGGTGAAAAACAAATCTATCTAGCAACTCAAATGGATGCGACTGAAGATGATCCAGCACCAGATCGAATATTTTCTGTTGGAACAGTTGCTTCCATTGTGCAGAGTCTGAAGCTTCCTGATGGAAATATTCGAGTTTTGGTAGAGGGATTGAGGAGGGCTCGTACTATTCGAGTGACTCATCAGAAAGCCTTTCTGGTTGCTGAAGTTGAAACCTTTCCTCTTGTCACGGGCTCCGAAGCTAAGATAAATGTTCTTAATAAAAAACTTCACAATCTGTTTGAGCAGTACTCCAAGCTGGATCCAAATGTTAACTATGAAGCTATTGTTCAGGTTATCCAAAACTCGGAGAATGATCGCTTGTCTGACAGCGTAGCTGCCAATCTCCCAATTTCCGTCGAAGAAAAACAGTCACTCCTCGAAATTTCTGACCCAGTTATTAGAATGGAGAAAATCTGTGATTTGATAGAGGTGGAGATTGAGAAGGTCAAAATGGACAGATCTATCCAGGGTAGAGTGCGCACACAGATGGAAAAGGCTCAACGGGAATATTATCTAAACGAAAAAATCAAGGCAATTCAAAAAGAGCTGGGTCGCAACGATAAAGATGAGATAGAGGAAATCAAGGAAAAAGTTGAGGAGGCTAAATTGCCTCCTGACGCTTTAGAGAAAGCAAAGACGGAAATCAGGAGGCTCGAGCAAATGCCTCCTTTAAGTGCCGAAACTACTGTGAGCCGCACATATTTGGATTGGTTGTTGGCTATTCCTTGGAACAAAAAAAGCCGTGAGATTCGGAATATCAAGAAGGCTGAAAAGATTCTACATGATGATCACTATGGGTTGGAAGATATCAAGGAGCGCATTCTAGAGTTTTTGGCGGTCAGGCATCTTGCAAGCAACAAAAGTCAGGGTTCGATTCTTTGTTTTGTGGGGCCTCCCGGAGTAGGGAAGACCTCTCTTGGTCGGTCCATAGCTCGTGCAACGGGTAGGAAATTTGTCAGAATGTCACTTGGTGGAGTTCGTGACGAAGCTGAGATCCGAGGACACCGACGGACATACATTGGAGCACTGCCGGGTCAAATTGTACAATTGATGAAAAGAGCTGGATCTAAGAACCCAGTAATGCTGCTTGATGAGATAGATAAAATGAGTACTGATTTCCGAGGAGATCCAGCCTCGGCGCTGATGGAAGTCCTTGATCCGGATCATAATTCTAGTTTTGTTGATCACTATTTGGATACCGAACTTGACCTGTCAAATGTCATGTTTATTTGCACGGCTAATGTACTACACACTGTACCCAAGCCACTTCAAGATCGGATGGAAATCATCAACATGTCTGGATATACGGAGTACGATAAGAAGGAAATTGCAAGACATTTTTTGGTGCCTAGGCAAGAGAAATTAAAGGGACTTAACAAATTCAAGATTGACTTCAAAGATGAGTCAATTTCATCGATTATCCGGGAATACACTCGTGAATCGGGTGTACGGAACTTAGAGCGTGAAATTGGACGTGTTTTTCGTAAAATCGCTCGTAAGGTAGTTGAAAGTGGGAAAAACAAATCTTCGTCTTTTGAATTCGATATTGATAAGGATGTTCTCTCAGATTTGTTGGGCCCAGCAAAATACAGGAATCAAATGGCTTCTGAAGTTGATCAGGTGGGAGTAGCGACCGGACTTGCCTGGACCGATATGGGTGGAGAGGTCTTAATGACTGAGTGTTCCACTATGAATGGGAAAGGCGAACTTCTTCTGACCGGAAAACTTGGAGAAGTAATGCAGGAGTCTGCCAAGGCGGCTCTTACCTATGTCCGTTCTCGGGCAGAACGGTACGGTTTGCAAAGAGACTTTCACAAGGATTGTGACATCCATGTACATGTTCCAGAGGGTGCAATTCCCAAAGATGGCCCTTCTGCAGGTATCACACTGGCTGCTGCTATGACGTCTTGTTTGACAGGGATTCCAGTTAATCGTCAGATAGCCATGACAGGAGAAATCACTTTGAGAGGAAGGGTGATGCCCATTGGAGGGTTGAAAGAGAAGGTTTTGGCTGCTCACAGAGCCGGTGTTAAAAAAGTTTTGCTTCCGAAAGAAAATAAAAAGGACATGAAGGATATCCCCGAAGCTGTGCAAGAGGATCTTGAGTTCATGTTTGTTGAAAAAATGGATGAAGTGCTCGAATTGGCGCTTTTGGCTTCTCCGATCTCTGTTGAAGACAGTAATAATTATGTGAATGAACTTCACCCTAAAATCGAAGTAGGTGACCGCCCAGGAGTCCATCATTGATCCATGAAGAGCTTTAAGGCTCTTGTTGATTTCCAGCACCAATGCCCTAAGGGGCAACACAGATACTAGGTAATAACAACAAAAAACGGTTTTGACCGTTCTTAATTCTATGCGTTGATCCTTTATTAGGAACTGTGAAGTGCACTTTTTTGACCTCACTCACCAGAGCTGATGAAAGAGAGGTTAGGCAAATGCCTAACCTTCCCAGGATTGTGTTCTCAGGGCGCTCGAATGTGGGAAAGTCCAGTCTTATTAATAGTCTTTCTGGAAGGAAAAAATTAGCTTTAACTAGTTCGACTCCGGGTAGGACGAGAGCAATTAACTTATTCAACATTAATAATCAATGGGTTTTTGTAGATCTGCCCGGATACGGATATGCAAGAGCTCCACAAAAGATGCGATTGGGATGGCAGACTCTAATCGAGGGCTATTTGACGTCAGATCAAGAAATAAGGCTTGTAATGCTAATAGTTGATTCGCGCCACGATCTGAGCCCTCTGGACAAAACTATGTACGATTTTCTCAGCTATCATGAGATGAAAATACAGGTTGTTGCAACGAAGATTGACCGAATGAGATCGACTCACCAAGGTCGATCGTTGAGGAAGATTGAACACTCATTGGGGGTTGAAGGTTTGGTTGCTTATTCATCTCAAACAGGAAAAGGAAAGAAGGAACTCTGGGGAATTATCAAAGAGGTTTGAATCATGAGTGATACAAAGACAGCTGAATCACTAAATATTAAGGAACTTAAAGATCTGAACATTAAGGCTCTGAACGAGATCTCCAAGGAGCTTGAGATTGTAGGCAGTACAGGAATGCGGAAGCAGGAACTCATTTTCCAAATTCTTAAGGCTCAGACGGAACGGAGTGGTCTGATTTTTTCCGAAGGTGTACTAGAGACTCTTCCCGATGGCTTTGGATTTCTTCGAGCTCCGGAATACAATTATTTGCCCGGGCCCGATGATATCTATGTATCTCCTTCTCAAATCCGAAAGTTTGATCTCCATACTGGAGACACGGTATCTGGGCAGGTCCGTCCTCCAAAAGAGGGCGAGCGTTACTTTGCTCTAATTAAAGTAGAGGCTATTAATTTTGAGCATCCGGATGTTGCACTCGAACGAACATTTTTTGAGAATCTTACTCCCATTTATCCAGATCAAAGGATCGACCTAGAAACTGTTTCCGACAACTTAAGCGGTCGTGTAATGGATCTCCTTACTCCCATTGGAATGGGTCAGAGAGGTCTGATTGTCTCTCCTCCCCGGGCGGGAAAGACAATGATTCTTCAAAGTATTGCCAATTCTGTGACTGCTAACCATCCTGAAATAGTCCTTCTAGTTTTGCTTATCGATGAGCGCCCAGAAGAAGTAACAGATATGCAGCGCTCAGTTCGGGGAGAAGTGATCAGTTCAACTTTTGATGAGCCAGCTACTCGTCATGTACAGGTTGCTGAGATGGTTCTCGAAAAGGCTAAACGTTTGATTGAGCATAAAAAGGATGTTGTAATTTTACTTGACTCCATCACTCGATTGGCTAGAGCCTACAACACAATTGTTCCTCCTTCTGGAAAAGTGCTTTCGGGTGGCGTTGATTCTAATGCTTTGCAGAGGCCAAAACGCTTTTTTGGTGCGGCTAGAAATATTGAAGAAGGAGGTAGTCTCACTATAATGGCTACCGCTCTCATTGATACTGGTAGCCGAATGGACGACGTGATTTTCGAAGAATTTAAGGGAACTGGAAACATGGAGCTCCACCTAGATCGAAAACTTGTCGACAAGAGAGTATTCCCTGCTATAGATATCAATCGTTCGGGTACTAGGAAAGAAAACCTATTATTGACCAAAGAATCACTGAATAGAGTTTGGGTCCTGCGTAAGGTTCTCAATCCTCTCTCTGTTACCGAATCTATGGAACTGTTACTCGAAAAACTTAGTAAGACCGCTAGCAATGAAGACTTTTTAAACTCTATGTCAGGTGGGTAAAAAGCTTGACCTTTTTTTTCTTTACTTCTTTTTTGTTCGGGTGCTTGAATGAATAGTAAAGGAAAAGAGACGAGTATTAAAGGTAAGGTGTTTTATCGATCTTTTCTAGCTGATTGGTTGACTCCTGTTTCAGCGTTTTTAAAAATATCTAAAAACGAAAACCGAGCCTTTCTCCTCGAATCAGTAGAAGGAGGTGAGCGAATTGGACGGTACTCGTTCCTAGGAGTCTGCCCAGAAAAAACTTTTAAAGGTGCTTGGAAAGATTTTAGAGACAACTTTCCACCATTACTTCCGACTCATCCAGGTCTACCACCTTTTACTGGTGGGGCAGTAGGTATCCTCTCCTATGATGTCATAAGGGAGCTAGAGAATTTACCTGTGGTTAATCCCTCTAGATGGACTAAAGCTCCTGTTTTAATGGACTATTACTCGACAATCCTTGCCTTTGATCACCTAAAACACCAGATAGTGATTCTTTCCCACCAAGGGAAGGAAAAGTTAGATGAAATCGAGGCTCGTCTTTTGGGCAGTGAGCCACTTTACTCACCGGATGTTTTCCCACAAGTTCCGGTAGAGCGACTCCAAAATGGTCTCAAGCTAGAGTCTAACTTTCAGAAAGAAGATTTTTGTGCTGCTGTAGAGACTGCCAAAGAATATATTCGAGCTGGTGATATTTTTCAGGTGGTACTTTCTCAGTGCTTTAAAAAGGATTTCACGGGAGACCCTTTTGATGTTTATAGGGTACTGCGCTATATCAATCCTTCCCCATACCTGTTTTTCCTAAGAATGGGAAAGGTTTCAGTAGCTGGTTCCTCTCCAGAGATGCTTGTCAAGGTCAAGGGATCGAAATTGGAATATCGACCCATAGCCGGGACTCGAAGAAGGGGTTCTTCGCTTGCTGAAGAACGCAAAATGGAGAAAGAGTTGCGTAGCGACGAAAAAGAGAGAGCTGAACATGTAATGCTTGTGGATCTGGGCCGAAACGATCTAGGTCGTGTTAGTGAATATGGTTCTGTGAAAGTAAAGGACCTAATGTTTGTCGAAAAGTATTCCCATGTGATGCACCTGGTGAGTGCCTTGAAAGGGAACCTCAGGAAAGGATTGAATCGGTTTGATGCCCTTGAAGCCTGCTTTCCAGCTGGAACGGTTACGGGTGCTCCCAAGATTAGAGCTATGGAGATTATTGACAAACTCGAGCCCTCCAATCGTGGTGTTTATGCTGGCGCTGCAGGTTACATCGATTTTTGTGGGAACTTGGATACCTGTATCGCTATTCGAACAATGGTTTTTGAAAATGGAAAAGTGTCGATCCAAGCCGGTGCCGGAATTGTTAACGATTCAATACCACTTAGGGAATATAATGAATGTCGAAACAAAGCGGCCGCTCTGGTCAAAGCTCTGGAGCTTTCTGATCAGATGGAAGTCAGTATCAAGAAATGAGCTAAGTCAGATTAATGAAAGTAGTCGTTGTAGATAATTACGATAGTTTTACGTATAACCTGGTTCAATACTTGGGAGAGCTGGGATGTAATCTAGAGGTTTTTCGAAACGATCAGACTACACCGGATCGAATTCTTTCTCTCAAACCGGATCGAATTGTGATATCGCCGGGTCCGGGAACTCCAGACGATGCAGGGATTTCTCTCTCAGTGGTCAGAAAGTTAGGCACTCGAATTCCCACTCTTGGGGTATGCCTTGGACACCAAGTCATCGGTCAGGTTTTTGGAGGTTCGGTTATTGCAGCCCCAGACCTAAAACATGGAAAAACCTCTAGGATCCATCACGACGGTGGACATCTTTTTAAAAAACTCCCTAGTCCTTTCACTGCGACCAGGTACCATTCATTGATAGTTGGGAAAAATAATCTTCCTTCTTGTCTTACCATTACGGCCTGGACTAAAAACGGCACTATTATGGGGCTGGAACATGATGCACTTCCCATTTATGGGGTGCAATTTCATCCCGAATCAATTCTGACACCGATAGGCAAAGATTTACTAAAGAACTTCCTATGCTCAACGAACTGACTCGCAAGCTTGTTTCAGGAAAGAACCTTTCGAAAGAAGAAGCTGAGAACGCTCTGGAATACCTTTTCGATGAGGGGTCTACCGATAGAGATATTTCCAATTTCCTGATTGCACTTTTTGAAAAAGGAGAAACACCTGAGGAAATTGCGGGTTTTGCTAAGATTATGCGCCAACATGCTGTTCTACTCCAAAGCAACCGGACCGCTCTTGTTGACACGGCAGGAACGGGTGGAGGAAAACCGTCTTTCAATGTGTCGACAACTGCCGCTTTTGTGGTTGCGGGCGCTGGAATTGCAGTAGCTAAACATGGTAACCGAGCAGTGACCTCAACGTGTGGAAGTGCTGACGTATTAGAGGCTCTTGGGGTACGGATCGACTCCCCAATCAAAACGGTTCAATCCTGTTTGGATAGGAACGGTTTGGCTTTTCTGTTTGCTCCTGCTTTTCATCCTGCAATGAAGCGCGTAGCTGCTATCCGAAAACAGATTCCCCACCGAACGATTTTTAATTTGTTAGGCCCCCTTACCAATCCGGCAAACGCTCCTTTTCAGTTAATCGGTGTTTTTGAGGCAGAACTCGTTCCTAAGCTGGGCAAGGCTCTTTACTTGCTGGGAACTGGACGATCCTGGATAAGTCACAGTCTAGATGGATTAGACGAGATATCCGTTTTGTCTCCAACCAAAATCATTGAGGTAACTTCTGACAAACTCCATGAATTTGAAATCAACCCGGTAGATTACGGCTTTTCATATGTCTCTGGATCTCTGAAGGAAGGGCAGGGAGGGAATCCTGCAGCTAATGCAAAAATCTGTCTTGAAATACTAAAAGGAGAAAGACATGATTTCCTTCGGGATCTGGTTTTGATCAACGCAGCTGCTGCCATTCATTTAGCCACCGACAAAACTTTCGATGAAAGTTTAAAGCAGGCGAAGCTGTCAATCTCAGGGGGAATGGCTTACCAAAAGCTTCAGGAATTAATCGAAACCAGTAATCATGATTCTGGATGAAATCGTTGCTGCTAAGTTGCAGGAACTAAAGAATTCAAAGCAGAAAGTCCCCGAAAGACTTCTTTTACAGGAACTTCCTGAAGAAGCTCCTCCTTTATTTTCTGCTGCTTTTCAGGAAGAAAAGCTTAATATAATAGCTGAGATCAAGTATCAGAGCCCAAGTAGAGGTGTCTTTCCGTGTTTGTTGAGACCTACGGAGGTTGCTGGACAGTATATTAGTGCTGGGGCGGTTGGGCTCTCTATCCTGACCGAAAAGAAGTATTTTTCTGGAGCTCCGGAACATCTTAAAAGTGTCCGACGAGAATTTCCTCAAATTCCAATTTTACGTAAGGATTTTCTTTTAGACCCCTATCAGGTTTTAGAGGCTAGGGTTTGGGGAGCTTCTGCCGTATTAGCAATTGTGGCGTGCCTTCAACCCGCACAGTTAATTGGATTGCTTTCCTCAGCTCGAAAAGGTTTTCTTGATGTTCTAGTTGAAGTTCATAATGCAAAGGAGCTGGAAACAGCTCTGGAAAGTGGTGCTAAGATCATAGGAGTGAATAATAGGAATCTAAAAGATTTTAGCGTTGACATCAGGACATCGTTTGAGATTGCACGTCTATTGGAAAAAGAACAAGGATATTGTTTAATTGCTGAATCTGGACTTTCGGAACGCAACCAGCTTCTCGAGTTACAGGATGCGGGTTTCCAAGGATTTCTAATTGGTTCCCACTTCATGAATAACCAAAATCCGGGTGAACTCTTAGCCAAGTTAGTTGCTGGGTGAAATAAAACCAGAAATTGTCTAAATAATAACGTGCGGGGAGTAAAGTAAATTATTGGCTTGGAGGTAAAATAGGATGCAAAAAAAGTCTACTAATTTTGTATTCCTTATTTCCGAAAATTTATTGGACGGGGTTACGCGGTTGCAATAGTCTCAAGCGACAAATTAAAGGAATGCTACTAAAAATTTGTGGTATTAAATCCAAAGAAGATGCTAGCTGGGCTCTACGATGTGGGGCTAATGCCCTCGGATTTGTGTTTTATCCAAAAAGCCCACGTTATCTTAATCCTTTGGAGGCCAAGCAGATCATTCACTCATTAACTGTAGATTGCATCAAAGTCGGGGTTTTTGTAGGGTCACCCAAAGTGCCGCCCCCTGCGGAAATAGATGTTCTTCAGTTACATGGGCTAAAGAGTGCAAGTGAAATTTGTACTTTTGGTAAAAAGGCTTTGATTGCAGTTGGGCCAAGCGAAATAAAGTTTTTTCCCAATGACGATTTGTTGATCGACACTTCTTGGGGGAGGGGGATTACAGCCAATTGGAAGACTTTGAAGTCGATTCAACGTCCCTTCATTCTTTCTGGAGGATTAACTCCATGCAATGTTTATGAGGCGATTCAACTGTTGCATCCATTGGGAGTGGATGTAAGTTCCGGGGTTGAGCGATCTCCAGGCCTTAAGGATCCAGACAAAATCCAACAATTTCTGAGCAATGCAAGGCGGGCAGTGTATGAATTTGATTTAAAGAAAGAGGATTAGTTATGGCACTTGTTGATGAGGGTGACTCCGGGACCGAAAAAGTGGTTTTGGGATCACAACCAGATTCTGACGGACACTTTGGTGTTTACGGCGGTAAATTTGTTCCTGAGACATTGATGTCTCCACTTGAGGAACTAGAGAAGGCTTATTTAAAAGCAGTTTCCGACGATTCCTTCCAGTTAGAATTGGAGGACCTCCTGAAACATTTTGTGGGCAGACCTACACCCTTGTATCAGGCCAAAAGACTGTCTGAAAATTTGGATGCAACCATCTATTTAAAACGGGAGGACCTAGCCCATACGGGAGCTCATAAGATAAACAACGCGATGGGTCAGGCTCTGCTGGCAAAGAGAATGAAAAAACAGCGGATCATTGCAGAAACAGGTGCGGGGCAGCACGGAGTGGCGACGGCTACTGTGTGTGCCCTTTTAGGGATTGAGTGTGAGGTATATATGGGAACGGAGGATATGCGGCGTCAGGCCTTGAATGTTTTGCGTATGGAGTTGCTAGGTGCCCGTGTTACAGCTGTAGAATCTGGTTCTTGCACTCTTAAGGATGCGATCAACGAAGCGATGAGGGACTGGGTTACAAATGTTGAAACTACTCACTATTTGCTAGGCTCAGTCTTGGGAGCACATCCATATCCAATGATGGTCCGAGATTTTCAGTCAGTGATCGGACGTGAAGCAGAAAAACAGATTTTGCTTCAAGAGGGTCGGCTTCCTGATTTACTCATAGCATGTGTTGGAGGTGGCAGCAACTCGATTGGGTTGTTTTACGAATTTTTGAAGCATCCAGATATTCAAATGATTGGGGTTGAGGCTGGAGGCTTCGGTAAGGAACTGGGGCAACATGCAGCTCGTTTTCAAGGTGGTAGCCAGGGTATTCTCCACGGTACCTTCAGCTATGTTTTGCAAGATACCAGAGGGCAGATTGCTTCCACCCACAGTGTTTCAGCGGGGCTCGATTATCCATCGATTGGTCCAGAACATGCTCTGCTTTATGATATGCAACGAGTTGTGTACACTGCTGTTTCTGACAAAGAGGCCCTTGATGCTTTTGATGAGCTTAGTCGGCTGGAAGGTATTATGCCGGCGTTAGAATCTGCCCATGCCATCGCAGGTCTTTTTAAAATGGTTCGGGATCGTGAGCTGGAGAGTTTGAGTAAAAAACCTTTGGTTATCCTAAACCTATCTGGACGCGGAGATAAAGATGTCGAGACTATCAGAGATTTTCGCAAGAAAACATAAGTGTTTCCTTCCGTTTGTGACTGCCGGTTACCCGGATCTCGAGACTACACTTCAAATACTTTTCGAGCTGTCTGAGTCTGGTGCCGACATCATCGAACTAGGTGTGCCTTTCTCAGATCCAATCGCTGATGGCCCCACAATTCAACGGTCTTCTTTTACAGCACTAAGGCACCAATATTCTTTGGATGACATTCTGAAAGTTGTGAGTGAGTTTCGATCAAGGTCGGAAACTGGCATCATATTAATGACCTATTTGAATCCAGTTTATCAGTACGGACTAGCAAAGCTAGAAGAGAAATCTTTAGAGATAGGGCTGGATGGCATTCTCATCTCTGATTTGACACCTGAAGAATATATAAGGTTAAATGCCTTCAGGAACCTTGACACCATTTTTCTGGCTGCTCCAACCTCTTCCGATGAGAGATTGCAGGCAATCTCTAAAGTTAGTTCGGGGTTCCTTTACCTGGTTGCTCGGACCGGAGTGACTGGACATCCAACTGATGTAGCTAAGTCGGTTCCAGCTACACTAGAGAGAATTCGGAAGTATACAGATCTTCCAGTTGCGGTAGGTTTTGGAATTACCAGTAAGGAAGATGTTAAGCTAGTATGGCAGTGGGCTCAAGGAGCTGTTGTAGGTTCGGCAATAGTTGAATTTATTGAGGCAAATATAGAGACATGTGATTTGCCAGCCCGTGTAGGATCAATGGTGCAAAACCTTATCCCGTCTCAGCCTATTTTAACTAAGTAGTGAAGACTTATTCTGTGCAAGAAAATAAGGATACTCTGATTTTGAGTTCAAGTTGCTTCTGCTTGAATTTTTTGTCACATGATTTACACTAAATAGATATGTCACTTCTGGTACTTCTGGTCGGAATTCTATTTGTTGTCGGAACCATTACATTATTCAAGCTTCATCCGTTTCTTGCCCTAATTCTTGCAGCAGTTTTGGTCGGGTCCTTATCTCCGATTCCACTAGAAATGAAGGAAGAAGTCGAATTGGAACACGCTATTTTAAGGTCAAGAGTGCAAAATGGTGAAATCTCCGAAAGTGAGTATCAAAAACAAAGTCTCACAGTACGAGATCGCGTCAAAAGTCGCCTTGAAAACGCATCCACAAAATCCGGGAATAAGGCAGTACAAGCACTAGAATTAACCACGAGGGAATTTGGTTCTACAGCTGCTAGCATTGCGTTGGTTATTGTCTTAGCAGCGATTATTGGCCAGTGTCTCCTGGAAAGTGGAGCGGCCGATAAGATTACGAGAAGATTGATTGCCGTCCTTGGCGAAAAACGTGCACCTATTGCCTTGTTAAGCAGCGGATATTTCTTGTCTGTTCCAGTTTTTTTTGACACTGTTTTTTTCCTTCTTATTCCCTTGGCAAGAGCATTGCACTTGCGCATTGGAAAAAACTTTCTTCTTTTTGTTCTAGCTATTGTTGCTGGAGCGGCCGTCACTCATTCTCTTGTTCCTCCAACTCCTGGTCCGCTTCTTATGGTTGAGAATCTATCCGGACAGGGATTGACTCTTGGTACTGCCATCGGGCTTGGATTTTTATTGGGAATCATTCCTGCTACAGCTGGACTTTGCTTTGCGGTGGCCTTAAATCGCCGAATGGAAATCATTCCTAGAAAGTCTCTGGGTGTTGACGATCAGCAGCTCCAGGAAATTGTGCAAAGAGATGAGTCGCAATTACCAGGTTTTTTCCCTTCGGTCCTTCCAGTGGTGTTGCCCGTCTTATTAATATCAGGCAACACAGTTCTTCAAACTGTCGTTGAAGGGTCCCTGTCCCCTTTCCCTGCTTGGCTACTGTCAGTATCGGAGTTTTTAGGTAACAAGAACATGGCGTTGTTACTCGGAACGGGATTTGCTGCCACTCTTCTCATTCGCAGACAGCAGCTTTCACTTGGTGCCTTTCAGAAAAAACTAGAGCCCGCGATGCTTAGTGCAGGTGTGATTATTTTGATTACTGCTGCTGGTGGGGCTTTTGGGAAGATGTTATCAAGATGTGGTATTAGTGATTTGTTACAGGGATGGATGGGAGATGGAGGATTTGCTGTTACGGGCATTCTTCTGCTGGCTTGGATGCTATCTGCTACTATGAAAATAGCCCAAGGATCAGGGACAGTAGCCATGATTACGGCATCGGGTATGATGGCGGCAATTCTCGGCAATGAGATCCAGTTACCTTGTCATCCAATTTACCTGTTTGCTGCCATTGGGTTTGGGTCAAAAATCTTTTCCTGGATGAATGACAGTGGTTTTTGGGTTGTTGGAAAAATGGCTGGCATGAGCGAGAAAGAAACTCTCAAGACCTGGACACCCCTATTGGCTGTGATGGGTATAGTAGGGCTTTTAGAGGTGCTTATTCTTAGTTTCTTTTTACCTCTAAGGTAAGCCAGGGAAACCAACCTACTCAAATTTGAACCTCAAGGAAATATTTATAAGTCAGGTTTGATTCTCTGAGCAAGAAGGCCAATTATTTCACTTTTCAGTTTAATTCATATCCTTCCATGGATTAGAAAAACAGAATTTTTTGAAGGTAGCTAACAAGCACCATAGTCGAAAATCTAAATCTAAAACAAATAAAGACTTTTGATCAGGAGATCTGCTTGAGAGCCTCGGAAATTGCTTTCATTCCCTTCCACATATGCGGTACGGGATTTTCTTTGTGTTCTTCATATTCGAGTGAAAGAACCCCGTCAAATCCTACATCTAGAAGAGCCCGAAAAACATTAGTTAAATTGAGTTGTCCTTGGCCTAGGACCTGTTCTTTAGAACTAGCATCGAAGTCCTTGAGGTGAACGCCTAGCACCCTAGAACCAAGCATACGAATGGCTTCGACAGGATCCACGTCAGCTCTGAGGTAATGTCCCGTATCGACGCAGGCTCCAATTCTTGGGTCTAAGTTCTTAACCGACTCTAGAATCCATTCCGGACGCTGCCACCGATCATCTTCTGGGCCATGGTTGTGAATGGCAATCCGGATATTGTATTGGCGCACTAGTTTTTGCAGACTGTCGAAAGAATCCTTGGTAGGGTCAGCACTTAAGTTCTCAATCCCCAGCTTCTGACCAAACTGAAAAATCTTTTCATTAGTCGTGTGATTGGCGTTGAATACTTCGACTCCGAACGCGTTAATTTTAACTTTAATTTTATCTAAAACCTGCTTGAAAGTGGTTATCTTTTCATCTGACGAGTCGATTGAAAGATGACCTTTATAGACTTCAACAAAACTTAGTCCAAGTTTTTCTGTTTCTATGGCAAAAGTGCTTGTGTCAACAAAGTGTCGTAAGGAATAACTTTGGAACCCAAATCGAAAACGAGAATTATTAAGAAGGTAGCCCGAGACTTTCTCTTTATCTAAAAGACTTTTTCCCTCCTCCAAATTTTTTTCATTTCCACAACTCCAAAAGGTTGCTCCAGACAATCCAAGGGCGCCCTGTCCTAAAAACCTTCGTCGATTCATTGTGATGCTGCCTTTCTCGTTTTGGGAATGTTTCTGTCTCGCCTAATAAAAGTCTAACAGGTTTTAGTTACCCCAAATCCAGGAAGGGATTACTAGTATTCTTACAAATAATTCTCTTGTCATTGGATAACACTTGATTTTACCTGTAGGTTAACTAACTATAGTCATTTTTGATGGAATAGGGAAGAAATGTGGTAATCCTTGCCGTTTCCCGTAAGAAAGGTCCTTGAGGTGCGTGGTTTTTCTATTGTTACTTTTAGGCTGGTTGTTGACACAAAATCTATTTAGGGATGTCAATGCGTGGTAAGGAGTTTTATCTCTAGTAAAGCAAGAAACATTTCACATCAATAATATAGTTTAGGTTTTGATCTAACCCCATATAAAAAGGGTCAAGTATGACAGGCAAACAAGATTATTATATCCAGGGGATGGAGCTATTCGGCGAAGATGACTTGGATGGTGCTATTTCTAAATTGCAGAAGGCGCTAGAACTAGATGAAAGCTACGGAGATGCTCTCCATGCCCTTGCAATGTGTTGGTATCACAAGGGAGATCTGAACAAAGCCGTTGGATACGGTGAACGTTTTAGAAAGGTTGAACCGAAAAACACCCTAGCTTATACAGCCCTTTCGATGTTCTACCATGCTAAAGGAATGATTTCCAAGGCAGAGGAAATGGGTGCCAGGGCTGGTGCCGTTCTTCCCCTCGACGATTGAGTATTAGGTTGTAAGCTTTTTCTCTCAATCACTCTTTTCAGACGTTTTCTGAGAAAATAAAACTTGCGAACCTTACTGACGGTCAAATTTAGTTTTTGTGCTAGTCAATTCTCTAGACTCGTACGAGCTTGTTTCTAAGAAGTCACAGGCTATTGGGTGTGAGGTTTTTCCAGTAGCCAAGAATTGGCAATGAAGCAAAAGAGGATCATTCTGTACTTCCTACCTTTCACATTTCAAAAACTATTAACTTTCAACAAGTCAACATAATGCACTAAATAAAAGCTCGTCTGAGGATTGTGAGTTTTAAGTTCATGGTTGGTGTCTAAACTAATTGCGCGGCAACATTCTCAACTGAAGGTTTATCTTTCCCTTTCTGCTAAAACTTTTCAAATCGAATGTTGAGAAAAACAGTAACTCAATAACCTCTGGCTATACAAAATATGAAGCCTTCCCCATGACCAAGGTAGTCGCCTATTACGGTGGTACTAGGATAGAACGAAACAGATTTGTTTTTAGACGAACTCTACAAAAACATGCCTATCCTGCATTAGATTTTATGTATGTGGTCAGAAACCGTCCTCGTAAGCGTCAGCTTGAGAAAAAGTACCTAGAAAAATATCCTTCTAGTTTCGAAATTCCAATTTTTACCTTTAGGGAATTAGTCAACCATTTGATAAATTTTTGCGAGCATCGTTCTACTTTGTCTGAGACAGCAAGTCTCTTCCTTGTCAAAGAAATAATCGAATCCCAAGATCCCCTTTTAACCGGAAGTCCGATTACCGGAAATAGGCATATAAGAAGAATATTTCAAGAGATTTCCAGTCTAAAACAAAAGAATATCCTAGAGCCAGAGCTGATGAATTTTTCTAAATCTAAAAATTTAGATGGTAGCTTGACCAAAGAGCTAGTTTGGTGCTTTTCTCGCTATCAGACCAAGCTTGAGGAGCTTGGGATGGAAGATTGGTCAGGGAGAGTGGCGTTAGTTTACCAAGGGCTTCTCACAGGAAAAATCCAATTTGAGGAAGAATTCTGTGAATTACGTTCTCTGATCTTGGAAGGCTTCAGTGATTTACTGCCACTTGAACATGCTTTCTTCAGATTACTTCGAAGTAAGGTCAATGAGATTGTGGTGAGTAGCGATTTTCTCCCCCCCCCAAATACTCCGAACAAAAGTTCGAATTTTTCTGAAATGCATAATTTTTTGGGAGGTAGGTCGGTAGAATGGCGATCCTTCAAATCTCTTCGATGTGAAATCGAACCAAAAGTAGTCTGTCTTCCCACGATTGAAGATGAGGCATTCTGGATCTCCGAAAGAGTAAAAAGCCTATTGATTGATAGCCAGAATGTTGTTCTGATTTCTACAAACCCTGAAAGTTATCGACAGTATTTAACTAGAGAACTTTTGAAAAAAAGATTAAATCTAACAGAGGGGGTTGAGCAATCTCTAGGTACCGGAATGATTCTTGACCTAGTTAAAATGTATTTGAAGGTTGTTGTTGAAGACTTTCCCAGAAAGTGGCTTTTCGACCTTCTGCATCACCCCCGATTTAATGCGGGATTTTCTTCAGGGGATTTATATCGCCTCGAAAAGTGGGCGAACATATGTGGTGTGCAGAAGGGTTTTAAGGATTGGACCATAAAATTCCCAAAAACAATTAAGTCTATTAGGTCTGATCTCATGCATAAAGCGCCCGATAGTCAGATAGATTTATATTCTCTGGTGAAGAATTTCAGTAGTCTGATTTACCAACTTAAACCGGACATCAAGGAAGGTTCCCTCCTGGATTGGTGGAGTTGCCTGGAACATCAGTTGAGCCCTTTTTGCAACACGTTTTCTTCCGTTGATATTTGTGTTGAGAAAAAAGGAAACAAAAGATTCCAAACAATAATCCGGGAGATCAACCAATTCCAGGACTATTTCAAAAAAGCCATTCCTGTGTATCAGTTCACTAATATTCTAGAATTCTTTACTGATCCAATAGAGCAGAAATTTGACCTTGATCCCTCAGCAATTATTTTTGCAAGGCCAGAGGAGATAGCTCATCTAGAAGTTGATGTCCTGATTTGGATGGGGTTAAGTGAAAGTAAATTCGCATCCGAATTATCTTCGCCAGTAAATACACTACTCCGTCCCACAGCTTCTGAAATTTGGGAAAATCAGTTAGAGAATCGAAAAAATAATTTTGTTTGGATCAGAGGACAGGCCTCTAGATCTGTTATTTACACCTATCCAGAAAACATTTCAGGAGATCTGACTCTTCCAAGCCTACAGCTTCAGGGATTGAATTCCGAAACAAAAAATTTCCGAAAGGACATTTCCGTATCTGATTTGAATGCCCAACAGAACATCCAGAGAGGTAGAGAGGCAGTCCAAATGAGAGAGAGGGCAGAAGCTTCAGCCTTCGACGGGATAATTTTTTCAAAAAAACAGATCAGTGGAATCCGCAAGAAACTAGGAGGAAGAACAGTATCGATTACCCCTACTCTGGTGGAAGAATATATGCGTTGTGGTTTTCGATTTTTAGCCGAAAATTATTTGGGTCTTAAACAAGAGTCAAAATTAATGGAGTTAAGAGGAGCAACATTTGGGGGGGTGATTCACCGTTTATTGTATAGATTTATGAGCGGACTAAAATCCCCTAGCCTTCGCGGTTTAAGTTCTTGGAATCGCTTGGCTAGTCATAGACTGTTAGCTTTTTTGGAACAAGAATTAGAGGGTTTGCCTTATAGGAAATTGTTGAGTGAGGACTTAATATGGAGTGTTCAGGAACACTTTCTTCGTTCAGGGCTCCAACCAGATGATCCCTTGAGAGGAATTCTGAAAAATTTCTTGGCCCATCAAGAAAAGTGGCTGAGGCACAATCAGGTTGAAGCCCTGGGAGAAAAGTTGAAGTCTATTTCCCTGGGCAAGATTGAGATTGGCAGTGGTAATCACGTTGAAATTATCCTTAACGGAACTGTGGACCGCATTGATCGAAACGCTAAAGGACTAATAGCAATTGACTATAAAAGCGGAAAAGTTCCCCTAGATAGGCTTTACCGAGGATGGGGTTTCCAATTGCCATTCTATTATTTTCTGGTGAAAAATCATTATAAAGAAAAGGTTGACAATGTTTTTTTCTTCAAGCTGGGATCACCTGAAACAGTAGGCTTGTCAACAGTATCCTTTCCAAACCAAAAGAGAAGAGACTGGGAATTACTGGTTGGCTATTATCAGGAGAGAGCTCTCGAAGCAATGCAATCTCTTCTCTCGGGAAAGTTCCCGGTTACGTTGGTAGGTTCTGCTCAGGCTGAATGCAGTAGGTGTGGTTTTAGGGACATTTGTCGGAGAGATTCTGGAAAGATTGGGAGCCTCAGAAACTCTGGTTTGTTTCCTGTCGCTCGATCTGTGATTAGCAATGGAACCTGGGCCATTCCCCATTCCAAAGAAAGGGATGGTTCCGGTGCCTGAATCATACGAACCTCGGTTAAAGCTCAGCAGTTCCCAATCTGATGCGCTTGATCTGGCCTCTAACATCCTTCTTACGGCATCGGCCGGTTCGGGTAAGACCACAGTACTAATCAAACGATTTATTAAAATTCTCGAAAAAAATGAATTTAGACCGGAAGAAATTGTTGCCATTACCTTTACCGACAAGGCAGCCAGCCAAATCAGAAAGAGAATCCGTGGTGCAATAGAAACCCGCAGAAATCAAATTGACGCCCAAAATAGTCTGGATTCATGGGAGCGGGCACTGAGACATCTTCCTCGTTCTCCCATTACTACTATCCATGGCTTTTGCCACCGCCTTTTACGTGACTATTCCCTAAATCAATATCTAGGATTTGAATTCAAGTTGTTGAAGCCTTCCAGGCAAAAGTTGCTTGCCATAGAGGCGGTGAGAGAGGCTCTCCAAGACGCATCACGTTCAGGCAATGAAAGCCTTAATGGATTACTTGAATATTTACCGCAGTTTGACCTAGAAGGCTTTTTTAGACAGGTTCTTTATCAAAAGAACCATATTGGAATAGGAGGAGATTTGGATGAAGACTGGCTAAGAGATCTTTATCTTCAGGAAATGTCTACTATTTTGTTACGTGCTCCTATCTGGAGCGATCTTATTAGATTATTGAATTCCTTGCCTGATTCCCTTTTATGTCATCCGAATTCTTTTAGCGTGTGTTGTCGAAGACAGCTCGATCTTTTTGAGAACCGTTCAAGTCTAGATTCTAGAAACTTTGTTGAAAGTTTTTCCATCACGCTGGATTCTCAGGTAGTTTCTACCCCAGAATGGAGACGTCACAAATCCCATTCCCAAATTGTTGCTTGTTGGGTGCAACTGAAACATCTCATTAAAAAAAAGACTCGGATTACCCCTTGCTCAGAAGAAGCAAGTCGGCATTTCAAACGGGCTCATCACTATGTCAAAGCACTCCATCTCGACATTGCTAGACGTTATGAGAAAAAGAAGAGAAAGGCAGGTGGGCTCGATTTTGACGATCTTCTTGTAGAGTCTGCCAGGCTGATTAGAAAAGGTAGAGTGGTCAAGTTAATTCAGAGGAGATTTCGATTTTTTTTAATTGATGAATTTCAAGACACAAATGAGCTCCAATGGCAGGTACTTCGACCTCTGATGGGACGATCCTCAAACTTTTTTGTAGTAGGAGATCCTCAGCAGTCTATTTATCGATTTAGAGGCGCAGATGTCTCTGTTTTTCGTCGTGTCAAGAAATGGATTACAAATGCTGGCCGAATTGTCAAAATGTCAGAAAATTATCGAGCTACGCGGGAATTACTGCATTTTTGTAATTGTGTGTTTCGGGACCTATTTTTTGGTGATCTGGACTATGAAGCATCCCACCAGAAAATGATAGGCGCAAGACCTGATGCACCATCTGGAAAAATTGAATCTTACTTTTATAGTAGAAATCCAGAAAGACATTCAGAATCCGAGCTGGAACCTAAGCTAGTGGCTGCCTCTATCCAGCTATTAAATCAGAGGGGGTATAGGTTTTCGGACATTTCTATTCTTCTTAGAGTCAGGACTCGTCTGAAATCTTTCGAAGAAGCCCTGCGTTTGAGAGGAATTCCCTTTCAGACACTTGGGGGGACAGGATTTTATCAACGTCAGGAGATTCGAGATCTACTAAATGTTCTCCGGTTCTTGACTCACACCAGTAACGACATAGCCTTAGTTGGCGTCCTTCGAAGCCCAATCTTCAGCCTTCCAGATGAAGATCTCCTGATGCTAGCCCAAATTCCCGGTGAAGGTTATTGGCAAAAAATGGAAAATCTGCTAAATGATGACAATGGGGTCCCTAAGCATTTGCGCTTTGCCTGGGAAAAATTGAATTCCTGGCTTCGGAGAGATCCTGGAATGCTGGCATCAGATCTATTACTACAAATCCTAGAAGACACGGGGTTTCTTTCTATTTTGCTGGTTTCTCATCAAGGAGAACAGGCTGAGAAGAATATAAAAAAATTTTTGGAATTAGTAATTAATTTACAGAATGAAGGAGCAATTTATCTTCGCCAGATAGTTCGTTCCCTTGAGGATTTGATTGATTCTGAGACCAATGAACCAGAGGCAGATATACAGAGAACAGGTCAAGACGCAGTCAGGATTTTTACAATTCATGGTGCTAAGGGATTGCAGTTTAAAGCTGTAGTACTCCCCGAGTTGGGTCGTAAACTAACTGACATTCAAAAAAATAGATTCCTCACGGAAAGTTTTGGTAGTGGCCCTGGAAGGATGAGTTACTTTGGTTTCAACATAAGAAACCCGGCTAACCAGTACAAAAACTTGAGGCATCCTACTTACGAAATGGTTCGCCAGTTAAGTGTTCAGAGACAATTGGCCGAGGAGAAAAGATTGCTTTATGTTGCCTTGACCCGAGCTCAAGACCACCTCATTCTAATAGGAGAAAGAACTGTAGAGGAATCGTATGCTCGATGGTTGTTGGATTCAAATTCTAAGGATCTAGAAAAGGCCTCTGGCAAGTTAGAGAAACAGATCCAGCAATATCTAGAAGAAGAAAAACTTTTGGATTTTCAAGGGGGAATGCTCTCTAAAAAAAGGGTTTCATTAAGTTCCGAGAAGTCTTGTGTTGAGGAGTCTGAGGATTGTGAAACTAATCCGTTAAATACGTTTCAGAAACGAATCTGGACTCCGAAGGAACTTAGGAAACTTGAACTCTGTGCACGCAAATTCTATTTAGGAGATTTATTAGAATATTCTGAAATGAGTCCATTTAAGCCGGAAATACAAGACACCAGTTCTGGCCTGTTTGGAGAGGTGGTTCATGATGTAATAAAGAAGGCTTCTAATGTTGAAGATGCAGATGAAATTGAGATGCACCTAATGAGGTGGCAAAGAACTCTGAAAGCAAGGTTGAAAGATTCGAAAATAGATTTTGAGAATCGCGTTAGACAACATCTCCAAATTGTTTCCAAAAATTCTATTTACCATGAAATGTTGCAGGCTGACATCTTTTACCGAGAAAAGAAATTTCGTTTAAACCTTGGTCAAAACGAGTTATCTGGGGTTTTTGATTGTATCTACAAAAGAGACACAGATGAATGGGTGATTGTTGATTTCAAGACCATTGAACTTGCGGGGGGCTGTCCCTCTTCAATAGCATTTGAGCATGGCTATAGATTGCAGTTAGAGGTTTTTCTTTGGGCGGCTAGGAGGCTCTTTAAGGGAACTTTGTTGACAGGATTTCTTTTGTTTACCTCCTCCGGGGAGTCTATAGAAGTGAAATGGTCCACTCATTTGAATGAAAAAATTAAAAAGGTTTTAGGAGAGCTCCCCATCTCTATCAGTGAAGAGGCTTTTCCGTTGACCACGAGATCTAACCTATGCCTTGATTGTGGTTTCAGAAAGCAGGATATGTGTCCAGGGGTTAACCTAAATTGATCAATGTGTCCCACTTGGGAATTTGTTATTTGGCTCCGCTTGTGTGCTGCATCTTTTTCTCAACCTGAGCTTTTAACCTTTAACCAGCCTAGATCGTTTATCCTCCAGAATTCTTGAAATGGCCTCTACTGCTAACCAAAGACTGAGGATTAAGATAATTCCTCCAACACACAGAAGTACATAGCTTTTTAAGTTCCAGAAATCGACCATTTTTACAGTCATGGCAACAAGAGTTGTAATCATCATAAAAAGCATGGGTACTGCGGTGAACCAATAATTTCGGCGTTTCTGCATAAGGTATAAGGTAACAGCTAAAAGCGTCAAGGATGCTAATATTTGGTTGGTTGTTCCAAAGAGTTGCCAAAGTGCCAATCCTGCCGCACGGCCCCCAATTTCGTAAAAGGCAAAAAATCCAATTGTCAGCACTGCAAGAGCCGAGGAAGCATAACGATTCCCCAAAATTGGAAGCCGAAGAGTTTCACTCATCTCGGTTATGTTGAAACGTAGAAGGCGAACAGCTGAATCTAGAGTTGTAAGGGCAAAAGAGATAGCTATAAGGGCTATAAAAGCCTTGGCAAGTGGAAAAGGAATCCCTAACTGGTTGAGGAAGTGGCCACAACCATCTATAAAGGCCTTCATATTTGCTCCAAGGCCCTGTGCCAAGGCCCAAGACTGGTAGTGGCTATGCCACAATGAAGAGCTGGAAAATCCCGCCGTACAGGCTAAAACTGAAACTAGTCCAAGTAAAGATTCACCAATCATTCCTCCATATCCAATGAACCGCGTGTCGCTTTCACTGTTGATTTGTTTAGCAGTTGTTCCTGATGAAACAAGTCCATGAAACCCTGAAATGGAACCACAAGCGATAACAATGAAAACAAAGGGAAACATTGGAGGAGCTCCCTCAGGGTATATTTGAAGGACAGGGGCTGAAAACTGAGGCTGTAGTAAGAAAAACCCTGCAAAGATAGAAATTAGACCGGCATATAGAAGCAACGAATTGATGTAATCTCGGGGTTGAATCAGAAGCCACACAGGTAGAACCGAAGCCAGAAATCCATAGCTCAAAAGGATAATGCTCCATTGGCCAAGGCCGAGATCTAAAAGAGGCATTTTTAAGCCCATCCAAATACTGCCCAGCGTTAAAAAGAAGGCAACGATTGTCACTTTTGCAAGGGAAAATCCATATTTATAGACTAGTAGACCTACTACTAACGCAAGCAGCATCAGGGTTCCACTTGGATAGATTGCTTCGGGGTGATATGTAGTTCCTAGTAGTGTTGCAGTGACGTGGACAAAAACTCCCATTGCTAGAGCGATAAGGAAAAATATGATCAGATGAAACAGGATTTTGGCCCGAAATCCGATGATTTTTTCAGCCACTTTACCTACGGACATTCCCTTGGCTCGAACGGAGACGACCATAGCGCTAAAATCGTGTACAGCCCCAATAAAGATTGTTCCTACTACCACCCAGATCAAAGCGGGTAACCATCCCCAGATCACAGCTATTGCCGGACCTAGCATCGGAGAGAGACCAGCTATTGAGGCGTAGTGGTGACCAAACAAAACAAAGCGCTGGGTCGGGACATAGTCCACGCTGTCGTATAAAGTGTGTGCTGGAGTCGTTCGAGTCGGGTCAAGTCGGAACACCTTGAAGGCTAAATGCTTTGAGTAAAAATAGTAACCTCCGAGGTAAAGAACAAAACAAATTAGAGTTACAAGAACTGGGCTCATGAGCGTGGATTATACAGAGTCCACAACTTGTTTTGGACTATTGAGTTGAATATCAGGAATTGATTTTGTGATGTTACCCTTTGACTTCAAACTTCAAGCTTAGAGAGTGAACCCTTTTCATTTTATGGAATTTAACCGATTGAAAACTTGTTTTTGGACCCACTTTTTGTCCCACCATTCACGAGAATTGACGGGGGTTCCCTGGACTAGTGTTGTGAAATGAAGATGGTCTCCACCAGCAAGACCTGTCTCACCGCTTCGGCCCAGTGACTGGCCTTTTCTTACTTTCATTCCTGCCTGTGTCTCAATCGAACTCAGGTGTCCATACAGTGAAGATAGGCCAAGTCCATGATCAACAATGACACAGTTTCCATAGATACCAAGATAGCCAGCCCAGATCACTTTTCCATCATTCGCACACTCCACCGGACTTCGGGATGTAGAAGCTAGATCGAACCCTAGATGAGTCTGGGAATCGATCACTTTTCCATCATAAATGTAGGCCCTTTCATCGGCGAAGGCAGCCTCCACTTTTGTGTTGGACATTTGCATGAAGGGCCCTGCAAAGAGAAGGTGATTGGAAGTGTCACGAGTTAAATGCTTAATTTGATTGTGATTGAGTTTTCTCAGGTGGTTATTGATTTGGACGAAGGTCTGCGCAAGCGTAGATGCAGGCGAAACTTGTGTGTCCTTGGCAAAAATATCTTTGGAAACCTTGCTTATGAAATTGTCGGAAATAGTGAGGTTACGTTTGCGGAACCGGATATTAATAATCTTGTGGGGTATATTTAGCTCGGATCTATTTCCGGCTAGATCTTCGGCCCAAGCTTGAATTGGAATGTCGGGGGTATGGTTGTAGTCAATTCCAATCAGTGCCACGTGGTGGTTTGGCTTGGAGTTTTGTGAAAATCCATAGAAAACCCTATTACCAACCTTGATACCACTGCGATAGGTTCCCTTATCCGTAGTTGAATATAAAATGATCTGAGACCCTCCCTGTCTGATGTAATGTTTGCCTGATCGCAATTTTAAAGTGGGTGGCTCTGAATCTAATATCACTGTTCTCTGGGAACGAGTTGTGTTCTTAAAGAACCAGAACTTGGACTGGTCAGTGACGTTAACATGAATAATGAACTCTCCATCCGAAACCTTGATAGTGTTTTCGAGGTCTTTGATTGTAATGTCGGTATCTCTTTCTGTGGGAGCATGGCCAGCAGGAAAGGTTTCTTTGAGATACAAAGCTTCTAGTTTTTTCTGTTGTATTGTTATCACCCAGGATGCTAATCCATCTCCCTTATCAATTACCTTGACTTTAAGTTTTTCCTTGTCACCAACTACGGTTTTGTCATCAAAATTCCATTCGATAATAGGAGGCGTTCGGTCCCAAGAGTATATTAAAAAGGCCAAAACAAAGATTAGAACAAAAAACACAAGTTTTTTCATATTTGATTACTGGTTACGCCCAACTGTAGTCATTGTTCCAAATTTCCCCATTAGTTTTGCAAAGAAGGGAAAGCATAGGAGCATTGGCTTTATTAAATAGTATGGCAGGCAGCTCGAAAAACGTTCCTTGGACCAGTGAAGAGCACTATGTTTAAGTTGATGAATGTTAGCCAAACTACAAAAACAAACGTGGTCAACCACCGTGAGCCCGACCTGATGGAATAGTCTTTCCAAAGAGCGCGGAGAATAGTGATGTAGATGGCGCGGAATATCATCAAATGCAAACCAATTGTGACGAAACAGCCGGGACTGAAATGAATCAAGATTTGGCAACGAAATAAAAAGCCATCCACCAGGTTTTAAAAGGGCCTGGATCCGGCGCAACACAGCTTCTGGTTCATGTAGATGTTCAAAAACGTGCCAAAGTGTTATTACATCAAACGAGGCCTTTGGGAGAGAAGGAGAGAAGATGTCTCCTTGACGGATTTCAAGGTTAGAGGTTTTTTTGCAAACCAATTCCACTACTTCTTCTATAAGTTCAATTCCAAATCGTTTCCACTTGGATGGATCTAATGCAAGAAGAAAAGAAGCTCCAGCACAACCTACGTCGAGAAGTGTTCCTTGATTCTGAAATTTTTCAATCAAGTCTGCCTTAGTGGTTTCTCGACGCCAGGATCGGGTTCCTTGAAGTTTTCCATTTTTGAATTCATCAAGTGTTTTCTCGATATCCCCTAAATAATCTGCTGTGTAATAGGCTTTTAATTGTTCTGCGTTTAACTGAGGGATGGTCCATCCGTAGTGACAGTGTAGGCATTGCCATACCTCCCAGGTTCGTTGAGGTTGCTGTCGTTCTTTGTAGTTACAGAAGAGGGCAGTTTCTGTATTGCCACAAATTGGACAGCTACATGTTTCTCCACCGATTTTACCAATATTTCTCATATGATTATTGTAGCGACCTAGGTTCTTTCTTGCTGAACCCTTTTTGAAGGATTAAATCCTCAGAACGTTAGACAAAGTATAGCCATGGGGAATAACTAAAAAAACCACCGGTAAAAGTTCCAAGTGTTAAAAGAGAGGTGGGTGTTTAGACAATTAGTCTTTGGGTTCTTTTTCTACTATTTTCGTTAGTAAATTATCACCTATTGAATGGAAACTACTAAAGAGCCTAGAATCTAAAGTTCTTTACAAGTACACTTCCAACCATAATGGAGGAGCGACGATTTCTGCGGATTTTTCTAATATTACCGTCTCTACTAGTCCTATATTTTATTTTTCGTATTTTTCAACCGTTTCTCATGCCCATTTTCATGGCAATCATTCTAGTTTGTTTGTGCTTTCCTGTCTTTCAATGGATCAATTTGAAGGCAAAAGGTTATGCTAGCCTAGCTTCTCTTATCACTTGTCTGGCTATTACAGCCTTGATCCTTATCCCTTTTGCCGGGTTGGCTCTTATGCTAGCAGCTCAGGCAAGGGAGGCTTATCAGCAACTTCAGCAGGTTGTTGGACAGGGTCATATTCAAGAAATGATGAGTCGTGGAAGGCAACCTTACTTAGGAGGGTTGCTGGAGGCGTTGGATGCCTACATCGATTTGGACAAGTTAGATCTATTTGGGTCTATGGCTGCTTTGCTAAAAAGGCTAAGCCTAGAAGCCTTGCGCCACAGTAGCAGTATTTTTTCGGGGATTGCAAATCTACTAACTAACTTTTTGATAATGATTGTGACTATGTTTTTTCTATTTCGTGATGGCCCCACTCTTGTGGACAAAATTCGCCGCTGGATTCCCCTTTCCTTAAGGTATCAGGAGCAAATTGTTCGAAAGTTTCAGGAAGTTTCTAATGCTACGGTAATTGGCAGCCTAACTACTGCGATCGCCCAGGGAATTGCGGGTGGAATCACCTTTTTTCTGGTAGGTATTCCAAACATTATTTTCTGGGGAACACTCATCGCCCTGTTTTCACTTGTTCCTCTCTTTGGCACAGCAATCGTATGGTTGCCATGGACTCTTTATTTGTTGGCTATCGGTAAAAATTTGCATGCTTTCATTTTAGTGGTTCTCTCAATCGTATTTGTGGGGGGGATTGACAATATATTGCGTCCAATTTTGATTGAAGGGAAAACAAAGATGCATACTTTGCTGATCTTTTTTTCAATTATGGGGGGAATCTCTTATTTTGGAATAGTGGGGTTGCTAGTGGGCCCTATCATAATGGCTCTCGGTTTGACTTTTCTCGATCTCTATCGAATTGAATTTAAAAGGGAGCTTGTCCAGTCCAATCAAAAATGAGCCTCTATGGTAACTTAATCTATTATCGCGAGAGACAGTTAAGTTTAATTGATAAAAACCGGCGTGTGCTTCCATTTGAGTGGGGACTCGATTTTTTGGGTCTCTCCACTGGTAACACGCCACTTCAACAGTTAAAAAACTTTTCTCGCCAATCCTTACGTGACAGCAAGCAATTCTTCGCTGTCGGGAGGATAAGAAATGTAAGTGTGAAAGGTAAATGCTTAACCTTTTCTTCTCCTCTCCCTACAAGTTGCGAGTTCAATGATCGAGTCACGACGAAGCTATTCCTTGCAAAAACTGGATCTACTGCTGTTATTGTTATTCCGCAGTGGAATTCGGACCGCCAGAGTCATAATTCGCTCTGCCATGTCTTGCAGCGTTTGGGGATCACTTCAGTTCGTTTTAGCCTCCCCTACCATGATGATCGGCGTCCTCCAATGATGAAACGTGCTGACTACATGGTTAGCCCCAATCTCGGCAGGACTATTCACGCAATCCGGCAAGCCGTAATGGAAACACTACAACTGTCCGCATGGTTGAGACATGAAGGATACAAAAAGATTTCCATTGTGGGTACCAGCCTCGGATCATGTGTTGCCTATCTAGCATTTATTCACGATCCTCATATAACATGTGGTGTTTTCAACCATGTGTCCTCCCAATTTGCAGATGTGGTTTGGAGGGGCCTGTCGACCCGCCATGTTTGGCGCGGATTGGAAGGCAAAATAACATTGAGGGATCTCCGTGATTGTTGGGCTCCAATTAGTCCTATCAATTACATACACTCCCTAGTGGGTGACAGTAGGCCACATCGTCTTATTACTGCAAAATATGACTTGAGTTTTCCTAACGACCTTACAGAAACAGTGTTCCAAGAATACAAGAACCATGGTCTAAAGTATGATCGGGTGAATCTTCCCTGTGGGCATTATACAACTGCCACTTTCCCTTTTAAATTCCTTGATGGTTGGCACATCTGTTCTTATTTGTACCGATTACTTCGCTAGTTTTCTCGGTAAATAATTCATTGAGTCAGGTTCCAAAATATTTTGGATTTAATTAGAATCCCTTTTGTAGTGGGCATACCAAAGTAATTGAGGAAGGTTTACAAAAGGTTTGCCATAAAATTAATTTTTATGGGTTTTTTAAAAGCAGTCGAGAGGATGTTCCTGGCCACTATTGTTTTTTACTGCAAACGCCTCTCAACATGTTTGTCTTCAAATGTTTGCGCTTTTTGACAAGTCTGGGAGGTTGACTTAAGATAAGAGCACAGTTGAACGAAAAGTAGGAGAGTTCAAATTGCATTTCAAAATCGGTGACATGGTGGTGTATCCGAACCAAGGTGTTGGGGAAATTCGAGATGTTTTTAGCCAGGATATTATGGGACGGGAGGAAAAATTCTACAAGCTCCGTATTTTGGCCAATGATTCTATAGTCATGATCCCCATCACAAATGTAGAAAATGTTGGCCTGAGACGTCTCTCTTCCGAAAAGGACCTGAAATCACTGTTTGTAACCTTGGAATCTAACAGTTTCGAAGGCGAACAGGATTGGAAAAATCGATATAAAGAAAATGTCGAAAAAATGAAAACAGGATCCATTGTCGAAGTTGGAGAGGTACTTCAGAATCTCTATTTTCTCAGTTTTGCAAAACCACTGTCGTTCCGTGAAAAGAAAATGTATGATCGTGCCCGGCAACTGGTGATCTCTGAGATCAGCACGGTGCGTGGGGAGTCCGAAGGTGATGTTGAGCAGTCGGTCGACACCATGCTTAGTAGTGCCTATGAGCGCCATTCCGAGACCGAAGTTCTTGGTTGATTTAGAGTTGGAACCTGATCTGTATTTTTCATTTCTTGAGCCGGTCCCTCGTGTTTGATTTGAACTGCTTTGAAGAGATTTTATCTCGAAAGCATTAACGCGGATTGTGGAAATGGCGGTGGAGGGATTCGAACCCCCGACACAGCGGATATGAGCCGCTTGCTCTCACCTCTGAGCTACACCGCCCGTCGAGAAAGACGGCAATCATATCTGATCAATCCAGACTTTTTCAATCTGATGACTGTTTGAGCAGGGGGAAAACTGGTTGCTCTGAATGGAAAAACGGGTTGACAGTTTGCCTTTTTTAGAATCGATAAGACAATAGTGATCAGGGCTCTTGCCACTAAAACAAGTCCTTAAGAATCACAAGAACTGTAAAGCGAACTATCCGGAAAGGACCTTTTTGCGAAAATACTAGCGAACAAAATTGATGAGGAATAT
>CAZMUJ010000012.1:0-22245 GCA_964569605.1 uncultured Acidobacteriota bacterium | reverse complement strand
ACTTGGGTATTGCAGCCATGCCACTAAGTACAATTATGATTCTCATGTTAATCTCTGGATTGGCCCTCTGCGAACTTTTAAAAGTCCCCCACCAGGGATTCTGGTTCAAGATTGGCACGGTGCTTCCCGCCTTAGGAATTCTTGGGGTCACATATAAGGCGCCCTTTTGGCTCGGCCCTCTAATTTCTTCCTTTGCTCTTATTTTACTTCCCATTGCCTACATAGGGTTTCTGATCCTTTGTAATAGTCGCTCCTTTCTCGGAGACAATTTACCAAGGGGCAATGTTAGGTTAGCCTGGAATATAGGGATGATACTTGTGGCCTTAATTGCAATTGTCGGAGCTAGTGTCAAGGTCATGGATGCCCTTGGAGCACTCTTTGGTGGCACATAGTGAGTAGTAGGGTAGGTATAAGTGGTAGATGAGCGTCCAGTTAAGCCAGATTTCCATTGGATAGTCCGAGACATAACCAGGGTGGCGGTGGGGTATGGCTTTAGCTTAAAAGAAGATGATACAACCCCTGGACAGCCCATAGCTTATGAAGACCTGTCGAGCGAACTCCCTACTGTTCTCAACTACACTTTCGCTGAGTGGCTAAAAGAAATCCAGACGGTTTGGCATGTGAGCTGTTTTGAAAACGACTGGCGTAGATATCTCTTAGGTAAAAAGTCTATCGATCAGTTCAACGCCCAGTACTGCCTTGGCAAACTCCTTAATGATACAGCCAAAGGGCATTATCCGGACCCTTTCATTTGTTCATCTGGTATTGTAGTGTCCTCAGTCTAGACAGGGGAAGGCAAAGTGAAATTTAGTCATGTTGACAAGAACGGACTTGCTCAGATGGTAGACATCAGCCGTAAAGCTGTCCAACTCCGGAAGGCATGTGCGGAAGGTCGACTTGTAGTCCAGCAAAAGACTTTAGACCTGCTTAGAAAATGCTCTCTTCCCAAGGGAGGTCCGGTGGAAACAGCACGGCTAGCAGGGATCCAAGCAGCCAAACGAACCAGTTGGCTGATCCCACTTTGTCATGACTTAAATCTCGACCATATTGATGTACAGATTGAGGTTGGCAAGGCTGGTTTCCAAATTCACTCCGTCGTAGTCTGTCGACGTGCTACGGGAGTTGAAATGGAAGCGCTTACGGCCGTTACAATAGCGGCTCTTACTCTTTATGACATGTGTAAAGCAGTTGATTCGAAGATGAAAATTGAAGGGATCCGCCTCATCTCTAAAGAAAAGCAAAATCTTTCCGCTCCTATCCGTTAATTCAGGCGCTTTGTTTACTTAAAAGTTTGCGGATTCACTAGCAGAGCCCTTAGGCCTCTTCAATCACCCTCAACAGATGTGGTCATGGCCTTCGAAGGGATAGAGCGCCTCACTTTTTATATGCTTTAAGAAATGAACCTGATTAGACAAAGCGCTGGAATCCGTCCAGTAGCACCGCCTCGACAATAGAACCTTCTGGAAGCCTCTCTCGATCCGATGGAATAAAAAGAAGTGCATTAGCCCGCGCAAACCCGACCATATCCGCAGATCCTTTTGTTGAAATAGGGCAAGCGGTTATTTGGGTTCCCGTTTTTTGAACCTTTCCCGGCATCAAAAAAAGTTTGCCGGGCTTATGTTTTATCTTTTTCTCTAGGCAGACCTTAATTTTCTGAAACGACCCTGAGCACACTCCGCACCATTGTTGAAGGGCAGGTTTTACAAAAAGCACAAATGTCACAAAAGCAGAAACCGGATTTCCCGGCAACCCGAAAATCATTCTTTCTCCATCAAGCCCTACCATTATCGGCTTACCTGGTTTAATGGCCACCTTGTGAAAAAGAATGTCGACGCCCTCTTCGACAAGAACCGTGTGAACGAAGTCAAATTCACCCATGGACACCCCCCCCGACAAAAGCACTAAGTCCATGTTTCTGACACATCGAATGGCTTCACGAATCTTTTCTGGGTCATCCATAACAATGGGCTCGACATCCGCTTTGACGCCAGCGCTTTGACATTGTGCCCATAGCATATGCGCATTCGAATTTCTAATTTGGCCAAAGGTTGGCGTCTTTCTAATATCTATCAGCTCATCCCCAGTTGAAATGATAGCCACCTCAGGGGGCTTATGGATTTGGACTTCAGCAACCCCAAAACAGGCGAGAATTGAAACTTCACGAGGGCCAATTCGACGGCCCTTCTCAAGCACAAGCTGGCCTTTTTCCACTTCACTGCCAACAGACGCCACATGCTGTGCTGGAGCGACCGGCTCCAAAATTTCAATGCCGGCCTCCACAGTCCGAGTTTTCTCTACTTTCTGCACAGCATCAGCAGTGTCCGGGACAGGAGCCCCTGTCATAATTTTTACCGCTTCATTTCTTGAAATCTGAAAATGACTCTTAACTCCAGCCGTTATACGCCCAATAATATTTAGAACTACTGGCGCCTCTCGAACATCTTTACTTCTTAGGGCGTACCCATCCATAAAGGATTTTTTGAATGGAGGTAGTGCCTGCGTTGCCCAGACTGGAGTGGCCAGGATCTGGCCTAAAGCCCTGTGTAGAGGGACGCTCTGAATCACTGGCTTCGGAACCCGGCTCAAAATCCGGGAAAGGGCGCGTTCATATGAAATCATGCTCATAGAGAGATGTCTTTCGGTTCAGAAATATTTTGTCGGTCACAAAATGGATTTTCTTTGAAACTGATTTTCCCTGAGCTTATTAAAAAAGAATGCCACCAAACAATCCACTTGAAATGACAAGCGGCGCAGAAAAAAATAGAAAATTTTGCAATTTATAAATACTAACGATCAAATAGAAAAATTCATAGGGCATGAAAAGCATTAAAGTATTACCCTAATAAATAGATTAATGAATAAACGAACTTCATTTTGGATTGGGCTCATCATAATAATTGTCGCCGGTGCCATAGCGCTCAATTACTATTACAATAAGGCGACGCCCATTCTCGTTCAGATCGGACAAGTTGAGCAGGTTCCAGTCTTAACTGCCAAAGTTAATGCTTCTGGGGAAATCAAACCCAAGGAATACGTGGAGCTCCAGTCAGAAATCAGCGGGGTTATTACGGCTCTTTTTGTCAAAGAGGGGGACCCTGTAACAAAAGGCCATATTTTGCTCACAATAGACCCCACCCAGCCCGAGACTCAGACCCGCGCACAGGAAGCACTGCTTCAAGTAGCGCTCATGGAGGTTGCCAACGCTAAGACCCAGATTGCCCTACAAGAAGTAAACCTTGATCGAGAAAAAGCTAACCTACGGGCCGTAGAGGCCGACCTTCGCAAGGCTCACCAGGTCCTCGAATTCAACACTAATAATTTTGTACGAAAACAAGAGTTATTTGAGCAAAACCTCATCTCGAGAGACCTGTATGAAACGGCCAAAAATGAGCTTGTAGCTGCAGAGACGAATTTGGTCTCCGCAAAAGCACGGCTTGAACAGGCAAGAGCTTCTCTAAACGTGGCACAATTGGTATTGAAACAAAACCAGAATTCTCTTGACGCTGCCTTGAGCCGAGTGAACCAAAGCAGGGCTTCTCTTGATCAGGCCCTGGACTCATTGTCAAAAACCGTTATTCGCTCTCCTTTGACAGGAATAATCACTCAACTAAACGTCGAAGTCGGCGAAAGAGCCGTTCCGGGAACACTAAACAACCCAGCAGCTACCATTATGGTAATTGCTGACTTGTCCGTTATCGAGGCCGAAGTTGAGGTTAACGAAACAGATATCGTGGCAGTTGGGCTCAATCAACCTGCGATAGTTCAAGTAGATGCCCTTTCAAACCAGCCTATCTCGGGAACTGTCACTGAGATAGGCAACTCAGCAATGAAGAAGCAAACAGGTCAAGAGGCAAAGGAATTTAAAGTCGTTATCCGACTGGACAATCCCCCTCAAAGCCTTCGGCCTGGGTTGAGCTGCACAGCGGACATTACCACAAGCACAAGGAAAGATGTCCTTGCTATCCCTATTCAAGCTCTGGTGGTTAGAGAACTTGCATTCGATGTCAAAGGCAACCCCATCCACAAAGATCAAGAAACAACCGAGCAATCAAAAACCAAAAGGGAGTTTGAGGGAGTTTTTCTTTTCCAAGATGACTTTGCTAAATTCCGCTCTGTAAAAACTGGAATTTATACCGAGACACAACTAGAGATCATTTCTGGGGTCGACTCAGGCTTAAAAATAGTCACTGGCAGCTATAAGGCATTGCGTGAATTGCAACACGATGAGCCAGTCCGGGTACAAAAAGGACAAGAGAGTCCCCTATGGTAATTGTTCCTAGCTCACTTTGCCATTGTGCTTCCTGCTTGAACCAAACCCTCCCGTCTTTTACATACGTCTTTGGGGTTTTCAATAGAGACTAGTGGGCATATCCTTAGGGCTTATTCGAACAGAAAACCTCTGGAAAACCTATGAGATGGGGGGCGAGAAGATTCATGCCCTCCATGGAGTCAGTTTCGACATAAAGGCCAACGAATTCCTTGCAATCATGGGCCCCTCTGGTTCTGGAAAGTCAACTCTTATGAATCTAATAGGCTGCCTAGACACACCTACTCAGGGGAAATACTTCTTGAATGGTCAGCTGGTCAGTAAAATGCACGATGACCAGCTCGCTCGAATTCGAAACAAGGAAATCGGTTTTGTTTTTCAAACTTTCAATCTTTTGGCTAGGGCTACTGCCCTTCAGAACGTAGAACTTCCTCTTGTATATTCCGGTATTGGAATTAACAAGCGAAAGGCTAAAGCTGAGCGGGCTTTGGAAAAAGTCGAGCTCAGTGACAGAATGAGTCATAAGCCCAATGAACTCTCAGGAGGCCAACGGCAAAGAGTAGCGATCGCTCGTGCTCTTGTAAACAGTCCATCTATTCTGCTTGCAGATGAACCCACGGGCAACCTTGACTCCAAAACAAGTGCTGAGATACTTTCCCTCTTTGACCGACTTCATGAGCAGGGCAACACAATCATACTTGTAACCCACGAAAGGGATGTTGCTACTAGAGCAAACCGGATCATCCATCTTATGGATGGCAAGATTGAGCGAGACGAGACACGCCAAAAACCCTAGATTTTCAGTCAAGCGCCTTCTTGTTAAACAGCACGTCCTCTTCCTGCCCAAAATTACTAATACGCTCTATCTAACTGAAAAAGCAAGACAGTAACTACATATTCCCTAACGCGCCAAAGGCTATGACGCTCCCGTTCGTAAGCTTGGCGGAGAGGGAGGGATTCGAACCCTCGGTGCCGTTCCCAGCACAACTGCTTAGCAGGCAGCCCTGTTCAACCACTCCAGCACCTCTCCGCTTATTAGAGGGCAGCCCGTAAGGCGCTTTATTTTACGTAAACTCATCCAGCAGGGTCAATCCAGAGAACATTGGAATTGTTCGCCTCATCGCGGATTAAAAGAATTTTCACGGGTTTTTTCAATGAAAAGAAGAGGTTGGCAGCGAATACATTTAAAAAGATTGCCCTCCTTAAGGCTTGAAAACCGTCTTGAGAACACCGGCCTGACCCGAGTGAAGGGCACAATTGAGGGCTTTTTTAAAGTCCTCCAAAGGATAGCTTGCACCCACTATGCCACGGAGACGATCACCCAAACAGACAGCAAGGTCCAACGCCAGACGAAAGTTTTGAAATGTACTGGTATAACTACCCACAACTCTGAGTTCCTTGTACCAGATAGAGGTCCAGTCAATCCCTCTAGGGATCCCTGGCATTCCTACCAACACAACTTTCCCCTTAGCAACTGTAAATCGCAAGCAATCATCAATGCTGGCCGAACCACCCACGCAATCAAAACAAACATCGACACCACCTGACATAATTGGCTTGCTTAGCTCAGGATGGAACAATTCGACACGAAGAAAATTTGCCAACTCCTCAAACAGTTCCTTTCTCGCTTCAAATACTTTTTCAGCTCCTAGTCTGGTAGCCCAAGCCTTTTGGTGCGGGTACTTGGCGACTGCAATCACCTTAGCGGCGGGCTGAAGTTTCTTGAGAATTCCAATTGTTAGAATCCCGATTGTCCCACACCCCATGACTAGCACGGTCTCGCCAGCCCTTACCCCTGTACTTTTTACTGCCTGCAAACAACAACTTAAGGGCTCAACAAGCACGGATTCCTCGTTCCCCAGAGATTTAGGAACACGATGTAGTTGGAGAGGATGCGCTACAAAAGAACGACTCCATCCTCCTCCCGTATCCCGGCAGAAGCCTGTCTGCAGGCCGGCAGATATATTCCCTTGCGTGACATTACGGCACTGGGAAAAGAGGCCCCGCTGGCATTCACGACAAATTTCTACTATTCCTCTAATCCTGCAATGAAGTGGTGGCTCAAGAATAACCCGATCCCCAACTTCAAATCCCTCCCCATCCGAACCAATTTCCGTAATTTCTCCAACAACCTCGTGCCCGAAAATGAACGGACAGGAAGTATATGGAGAAAAGTACGTGCTTCCTCTTGCCGTAACCGTGGCTAAATCTGACCCGCAGATACCACTTAGCAAAGGGCGGACCCGAATCCATTCTTTGGTGGGCAAATCCGGGACTGGAAAATCTACAAGACGAGTTGTCCCTAGCGGGGAGGTACAAATCCACTCCGAGTATCTGCCTGGATATCGCGTGGCCAAAAATCGTGGCACGCTTCTTCTGTACTCAATCGCTTTCATTTTTTAGATCCGAGAAAGTCCACCTTTTAACATTCCAGCCCTTACTCAATGCGATTCTTTTCAGGCGGCCATCGGGGTTAACCACAACTGGGTTGCCAACACTGCTTAACATCGAAAAATCATCTAAGCTATCAGCATACGCGTGGCTTGACGCCAAGTGAACTCGGTGTCGTTTTGCATAACTTACAAGCGCTTTTGCTTTTCCACTGCCTGTGAGCACCTGCCCCCTTAGCCCACCAGTAAACTCCCCATTTTTTTCCTCTAAATCGACGCAAAGCAAGTGATCAGCGCCCACATGCTTTGCAACAGGTGTTACGATTTCACGGATAGAGCCACTGACCAGTACAATGTAACGGCCCGCGGCCCGATGCTTTTCAACACAACTCAATGCATCAGGATAAATTTTTTGCCTTAGTTCTTCCGAAAACAACGCCTGCGCCCCATCTCGTAATTGTTGGGAGGTAACCCCCTTATAGTTCCGATAAAATTGAGTTAAAAGTTTCCCCCGACTGATGCGATCTACAATCAAATAAAACGGCACTCTGGCAAGAAGGCCCATCGTCCAAACGGCTCTCCGAATGGGGCCCATCTCCCGGCAACGAAGGAAAGCATAATAACGAATCACATTCCCTTCGAGCAGGGTTCCGTCTACATCGAAGAAAGCCGCTTCATGCATCCTGTCGGCTCGCTTGAAAGGATTGCACGGCAGCCTGAACGTCCGAAGCAATCAATTTGTAAAGCTTGTCCTTAGTCAATGCACCCTGCTTCTCCAAATATCGATCCATGTAAATAGGCTCTCCAAAAAATACTGTAATAGGATGTCTTGTCGGCCAGGATTTTCCCGCCGGAAGTGCCTTGTGTGTCCCAACAATTGTTGTGGGGATAATGGGCACCTGCAACTCCCAGGCAATTAGCCCAAGCCCTGCCTTAAACCCTTGCACTTTACCGCTTCTAGATCGACTGCCCTCTGGGTAAATCAACACAGATTCTCTCGACTTTAAAATTTTTTCCACTAGCTTCAAGCCCGCTAGTGAGTTTTCATGTCGCTCAATTGGCACAACATTAAACAACTTGCTAACCATCCAACCTCTCCATTTTGAGGAAAAGAAATAATCCCGGGCGCCTAGAACATGAAGATTTAGTGCCTCTGCTAACCCCTTAGAGTGTGCCAGAGCCGCAACCACGGCTCCCGTGTCGAGATGGCTGCTGTGGTTAGCGGCCAAAATGTATTGCTTTTCTTGAAAAACAGGGCTCTCGTTGCTTATTCTCAACCCAAACCAAGCCCGAAAAATAGTTTTTATTGCGGCAAATGAAAAGCGCAAAAGGGCCCTGTCCAGGACACTTTTAGAGGGCAGTGGCAATGCTGAGCTCGGCTGGGAACCCCGTGATATTTTTTGGTATTTTGGCAACCGTAAAAGATCGAAAAGCTCTCCTACTTTGGTTAGCCTCTCAGCCTCTTTATCTGGAATTGAGAGACCCAGAACCTCCTCGGTCAACAAAAGCATCTTAATGGCTTGCAACGAATCCAAGCCGAGGTCCTGGTAAAGATCCGTAGAGTCATGGATGGCGCTTTCAGGGACCCCTGAAAGCTTGCTAAGCTCAGAAATCAAGACATTTTTTGAGCCTGCTTTCTGCTCTCTTTTTCCAGACAGCGACTCCTTCACCCTATCGGGCGCTTTTCTTTTTTTTATTTCTTGCAACAGGAACTTTCGGAGCCGAGCGCGATCAATTCCTCCATCTTCCTTAGTGGGTATTTGCCCTGCCAAAAAGTGAATCCGCTGCAAGCGATGATAGCTCGGAAGCTCGCGAGCCAACCTGCGGATTTTTTCCCGGATTTTCTTTTCCTGTTCCCCGCTGGCATTAGCATTATTTTTTCCTAGCTGGACAACAGCATGTATTTCTTCTGTTAGCCCTTTTGGGATGCCTGCCACGCCAATACGCTTTATCCCTTCAATCTCTTGGTAAATTGCCTCTAGGTCCATGGGGTAAACATTCTTGCCCGCTCCCGTGACTATAACGTCTTTGATTCTACCGGTAATGTATATATAGCCATCAACATCGACCCAACCTAGATCACCTGTGTGAAACCAATCATCTTCCATAACCGCTCGTGTCGCGCCATTGTTTTTGTAGTAGTTTTTCATTAGGCTGGGACTACGAACTACAATTTCTCCGACGCCATGCTTGTCTGGATGATCCAACCGCAATTCTACCCCCGGCAGGGGCCTGCCTGCTGATCTGGCCCGCGACCGGTTTAATGGATTTACTGTCAGGACAGGAGCTGTTTCTGTAAGGCCATATCCTTCATAGATGGGCATTCCTAATGCATTAAAGTCTTGAAAAATGTCCTCACTGAGAGGAGACCCTCCGCTTACAAACACCCTCACTTTCCCGCCAAACTCCTGATGGACCCTAGAAAACAACTTGCGGCCAATGTTTCGACCCAAACTCCGCTCCAAAGATCGACTGATTTGTTTGGAGGTTGCCATGAGATTGGCTTTAAACGTAGAGCCTTTCGCGCCCAGAACCTTGCGCTCAAGATAGTCTCTCAACAACGAATAGAGCGTCGGAACACCGAGCATACAAGTTGTTCCAGTTCTTCTCATCGTCTCCAAAATCATGCGCGGCTTAAGGGTTGTGGCATACACAATTTTGGCTCCTCCTGAGATAGGCATCAAAAACCCACATGTGAACTCCAAGGCATGGTATAGAGGCAATACAGACAAGACGACGTCACTGGACTTAATCGGAAGATTTTTATTTACCCCATAAAGATTCGTCAAAAAATTCCTGTGGGTGTGTACGGCCCCTCGCGGATCAACCATGGTTCCTGTGGTAAAAATGATGGATGCTGGGTCCTCTGGTCCGACCTTAGGTAGGTTAAACTTTCCTGGAGTGGGGCTTGGTTCACAGGTCTGGGGGAGATTTGAACGCTGAAAAACCTCACACTTTTGGTCAACGTTGAAAAACAGTATGGGGCTTTGGCTAGCTTCATTCTCGGCCAGCCCTTCTTCCGTAAGCTTAGAAAAACACCGCTCCGAAGCCAAAACAGCGCGTGCCCCCGTAAACCCTGCAAGGGCCCACAATTCTTTGTGCCAAGTCTGTGCATCAACAGGAACGACTGTCAAGCCGTTACGCATTGCCCCCAAGTATGCCAGTCCCCATTCGGGCTGATTTTCCGAGAACAAGACAACTCGGTCTCCCTTTCGCAGTCCATGGGAGTAAAAACGTCTTCCTATGTCCTCTGCTACAACCTTTAGCTCCTTGTATTTATATCGTTTCCAGTTCCCATGTCTTTGGATTTGCAGGGCTACCCGCTCAGAATACTTGGCACAGCTTTTGTCAAGTAATTCATTAATAGTCCCGGTTGCCAATTTGGAGGCTTCGCTTTCCAGCTCCATCGTGCCCGCACCCTCGATTTTCAAAATAAATTTCTTCACTCCAGGAATATGAACGTTTTGTATATAGTGACGCCAGTTGATCCGCGTGACATCAAAGTTAAAGCGTTTCTTTTCGCTGGGAGTCAGTGACTCAAAAAGCTCTGCTGTTCGGTCTACCTTAAACTGGCAATCTAGGTTCAAGTAGGGTTCGTATATTTCCCCATAGTAGTAAAGTTTTTGATTTGCTAGCTTGGCAGCCGAAATGCGACGCCTAACTTTTTTTGTTGTTTCAAAGACCGCTAGTCTTTCTAGCGTTTTTTCCGCCGTTTGTAGTGGAACTGACCTTAGTTGGTGTTGCAATCGAAAGGTGGTGGGGTTGGGGAAACGAAGCCGTCGAATTAAAATAGCTCGACCTCGTTTATCCAACATCGGATATCTCTTAAAATACGTAAAAATCAGGTCATAAAGCTCTCCAAGCGTGATGGGGTTACTGGAGCTCGTAGCTACCTGGTAAACCTGAAGCCCACCTTCTTTGTCTGCTGCTGCTGGAAGAGACGCCAAGAGAGCATTAACCACTACATCAACGGGCACCAAATCTAGGAGAACATTTGGGTCCAACGGCAGAGACTTAAGCCTGCCCTTCCCAATTGCAGCAATTAGCGGGTCTGCCATGCGCAAGCCGTCCAGCCAGCCCGGGCAAGGCTCCCACAAGCTGCTCTCGATAACCGAAGGCCGAAGAATAACAGCTGAAACCGTTTTACATGCTGCCAGAACCAACTGCTCTCCCATGGCCTTCGTATAGGTATAGGTGTCGTTCCAACCCCTTTCTCTTGCCCACTGCATGCCACTTTGACGAAGTTGTTCTTGGATCCAAGCTTTCCTAATTTGCGCCAGACGATTTTTACGACTAGGTCGCTGTCTTTTCTTTTTGCGGGATTCCTTCAGTAGGCGGAGGGTAAACTCTCGTTCTTGGGCTTCGCTTGTGGCCTGCCTATAGACATCCTTTATTATCGATTCCACTTTCTCGATGTCCTGATATACATCCCTGAAATAACCCGGGGTAAAGTGGTTTTTGTTGTCTTTTGGTAGGTCATGATAGGGGGCTTCAGCTGGATTTTTGTGAACGACTCCGTTTACGTATGCCGTTGAGACATGAACCAGGACGGAGGCACCGCATGACTCGGCAAATTTAGCGATTCTGTCCGCGGCAAAAACATTAAGCGATAGTGCTTCGTCCAGGAGAGCATCAAAGGAAACAACTGCTGCACAGTTAATTACAACATCAATTTCCTGTTGCAGTTGAATTCTTTCCTTTTGGTCTATACCAAGATCTTCCTTGGAAATATCACCAGATACGGCCCGGAGCTTTTTTTTTAAAAAATCCTTTAAGTTTTCTCCATAGACCCCCCTTAGGCGATCGAAGGCACTGGATTTATAAAGCTCAACCTCAAGCCGGGATTGGGCAGAAACAACTCTTCCTCCAAGCTTCTCTGAAGGGCGGATTAAGGCATAAATTCTCCTAACGTTGGGCGCCGAAAAAAGAATTTTTTCTATTAGGGGCTGCCCCAAAAACCCGGTTGCCCCAGTTATCAGGATATTTTTTCTTGTGAGGTACTCCGCAATTCCCTGCATAATTTTCTATTACAAATAGTTCCTTCCATAAAAACAGAAACTTTTCATTCTAGCCAACAACCACATTTAAGTTTCTTGATAAAATTTCTGCCTCTACAGGAATTTCCCCATATATGTCCCCATCTAGCATGATTTCCATTGGTAAGCTTGGGGAAACTTTGACCGAAGACGACTGAAATAGTGAAAAACTTGGGTGATTAAGGTGGCTTCCCTTGTAAACCCTGGGAAAACTAGCCATCAAGTCAAGCCGTCCAATTTGACCTACAATCACAATATCAAAAAGACCATCGTTAGTTTTTGCGTTTGGGGCAAACTTTAGGCCTCCCCCTGTAAACGGTGTGTTTAGGATGAGAAGTGACGTGCAATCTATACTTAGGCTCTGGTCGTCCAGTTCGATGTCCATAGTTACGGTCTCCATCTTCCAAACCGCTTTATAGATTGCTGCTACAAATGCTAGCCGTCCTCCTAACCACTTTAATTTGTTACTCTCATTAGCCACTTGTACTGGAAACCCTACTCCAAGCACAGACAGAAAATGATGTCCTCCAACTACTCCTACATCGATTGGAACACTCCGGCCATTCTGGGCAATCTTTAGAGAGGCTTCAAGATTGTTATACGGAAGACCCAAGCTTCGTGCAATATCGTTGCCTGTTCCTACGGATAAAATAGCTAATTCAATTTGAGATCCTGCAATAACATCTGCCACCTGTCTAATCGTTCCGTCACCCCCTAGTACCCCCAATCGAGATACACCAGCTGAAGCGTTTTGGGAAGCGATTCTATTGGCATCCAGTGGACCTTCTGTTTCCAAGATTTCAATGTTTCCATTTTTATGCTTGCAAAGTTCTTGAATTGCGTTTTTTCCTTTACCAAAACCTGCTGTCGGGTTAGCAATAATTTTCATTGTACGAGTGAGTATACCAACCGAAATATTATTAGAAGGCTATAGAAACGCAATTTCCACAAGTTATTATTCGAACTATAGAATAAATATATATATGTTGTAGTAGTAATACGTCTTGTCACATTTGTGAAAACCCTTTACCAAGAAGGAGCTTTGCTGTGGAAGAAAAAGTTTAACAAGTGAGGATAATATGGAAATTGTATCTTGAGAAGGATATGCGCCTTGAATTAAACAGTATATTAACAAGGGTTGATGTGAATATCTCGGCTGACGCCTCGTGCCAGGTTTTTAAAATGTAGGATATCCTAGGAAGCTCCTTCTGGAGGCACGACCTATCTGGTGATGGGCCTGGTCTTCAAAACCAGTTGAACTGCGGTGAGAATCGTGGTTGGTGGGTTCGATTCCCATGTGCCTCCGCCAATCTTGTTTAGGTAATTCTAACTTAGGAAGGGTTTATCCTATAGAGTTTGGAGACCAGAGAGACCGAAAAAGTAGTTTTGGCGTTGGAAATGCAGTTGTTTTGGGTAGAATTGAGAAAGAATAAAAGAGCGAGTAAGTGAAATGTCTTTGAAATACAATGCCGCAGTTATTCAGACCGACTTTCCCAACCCAGGCTCACGCGCAGAAATGAAGAAAAGCACCGCTCGTATTCTTGAGCTGACAACTATGGCGTGTGAAGGGCATAGGCCATTTCTTCCGGTTAAACTGGTTGTTTTTCCAGAGTTTTCTCACGCGGCCCCTGTTTATCAGACCCGAAGAGAACTGAAGTCTCGTTTAGGGGTACCTATCCCAAACGAGCACACAGAAAAAGTTGTACAAAAAGCGAGAGACTTAGATCTCTATGTCCAAATGGGCTCTATGCTTGAAATTGACGAGAAATACCCCGGCGCTCTTTTTAATACTACGTGTTTAGTAGGACCCGAAGGCATTGTAAGTAAATATAGAAAAATTTATCCCTGGATTCCATGGGAAGTTCACACAAGCCCGCATGATATTCCAGACTACGAAGAAGAGTTATATCCTGTTGCCGACACACCAATTGGGAAAATTGCTGCAGCAATATGTTATGACTGGCTCTTCCCAGAAATCTTACGTCAGCTTGCTTTAAACGGCGCAGAAGTGCTGGTGAGGGTTTCTGCTTATATGGACCCTTTTGGTGCCACAGAGCCAATGGATTGGTGGACTGTTGTGAATCGTTGTCGGGCATTGGAAAACCTTGCATATGTAGTTGCAGCCAACCAGGGTGCCAGCCTGAAAAACTACCCACCATTTTCTTGGCCCGGGGGGAGTATGATAGTTGACTATGATGGTCGAATTCTGAGTCAAGCGACTCCGGGAAGCGGAGAAAAAATAACGGTGGGCCCGGTAGATGTCGATAGCCTCCGACAAGAAAGGATGACCCGTCAGGCCCATCAGATGCTAGCTCATTTGAGAACAGAAGCCCACGCGCCCCACAAATGTTCTATATACCCTGCGGGAACCCTTGAGGAGACAAAAGGCACTTACAAGGACAATGTAAGATTGATAGAAAAGTCAAAAAAAAGGGCGGGGCTTTCCTTTTCTAAGAAAAACTAGACAAGATTTTCAAGGAGTCCTTTTGAAAAAAGAATGGCCCGCTTGGGCTCTAGGGAGCGACTGTTTTTCTGTGCACATAAAACAAAATAGGCAAGACAGCCCGAGCGCGTTACAATAACAAGAAGGTATTCGTAGACAATTACCAGCTTAAGGACAATGGCCTGAAATTATAATTTCTTGGGCGCCGATATGCATTGCTTGAGATCCAAGCGTTTTGGTACCATATCGCTTTTCCCAATTCTCTAAGGGTTGATCAATGAAAAGGACCTATCAACCAAACAACCGGCGCCGCAGAAAAAAGCACGGCTTTAGGGCGCGCATGCTTACTAAGGCAGGACGGCTAATCTTGAAGAGGCGCAGGGCGCGCGGTAGAAAAAGATTGACCGTAAGTGGTTAGCGGATTGTGTTTTGCTCTGAGAATAGCAATGTAACGAAGACGCAAAGCCAAACGCTGACATGGAGGGAGCGTCTTCACAGCCGCAGACAATTTTTGCGCATATACAGTCGGGGAAAACGAGTTTACACTCTGACTCAAGTTGCCTATTTTCTGGAAAACGCCACTGATCGAGACCGACTGGGCGTTACTGTATCTAGGAAAATTGGAAAGGCAACAGTTCGCAATAAAGTGAAGAGAAGTCTCCGCGAGCTGTTTAGAGCGAGCAAGCGGGCTTGTCCACCTTGCTTCGACATTGTTGTTAATGCAAAAAAGGCAGCCGCAACCGCATCTTATGCTTCTCTGCAACGTGATTATTTAAGGGTTTTGGGTCGGATTGAAGAAGCGAGGGACCGGTGAAAAAACTTTTGGCGCTTTTTGGGCAATTATCAATATATGCTATTCGTTGTTATCAGCTCATGATTTCTCCGCTCCTACCCCCTACTTGTCGCTATCACCCATCTTGCTCAAATTATGGTCTTAAAGCAATTGAGAGATGGGGTTTGGCAAAGGGAGCCTTGTTGGCCGTTGCTAGGCTTCTTCGCTGTAATCCTTGGTCTGCTGGAGGGCTTGATCCAGTGCCCGATAGAACGGAAGGAGCCCCCCCCCAATGACCGTGCCGGACCCTGCAGCCGGGGATACTAAGCGCCTATTTCTTGCCCTAGGGCTTTCACTTGTAGTTTTGTTTTTTGCACAACAATTTATTTTGCCTCCTGCAACAACTCCGATCGATCCAGCCGAGGAGGAATCTCAAGCACCTCAAAGGACTGTGGCCAATCAAAAAAATGAGTCACAGCCACTTCCACTTTTCAAGAACGATATCGTGGAAAAAGACGATATAGTGGGAGTTGAGCGGGAAATTGTTTTGAAAAATGAGGCCCTCGAATTGCGATTTTCTACTCGGGGAAGTGGCCAGATTAATAGTATTCGCCTTTTGAAATATCTGGACGAGGGAGAGCCATTAGAATTGTTGCCGCAGAATCTTCCATCTTCTATGCCCAGGCCTCTGCAAATAAAGACCAAAGATTCTCAAATACAGCGTGTTTTGGATCAAGCCGTGTACAAAGCCCATGTAATTAATCCGTTGAAGGTGCGCTTTGTTTATCAACAGTTAGGTATTCGCGCAGAGAAAACAGTGACGCTTCCACGTGATGGCTATGTGTTTGAAGTAACAACCCAGCTTGTTAGGGGTGGCGAGAGCCTTCCTGTCCTTGTCTCCCTTGGAGCGGGGATGGGCCCTATTGGTGAAACCCTTCAAACAGATTTTTCCTACCCAGGAATTGCTACTGGCATCAATCAAGAGGTTGAACGATACACTGAGGCGGATATTCCCTCTGCCCTAACGATGCATAGCAGAGACTGGCTGGCAATCGATAGTCAGTATTTCGCTCGCGCCTTTGCCGCGGATCCATTGGAAATTGTTCACCTAGACACCCATCCTGTGCAGCTCGAAGTCAAAGAAAAAAGTGAACAGATCTTGTTTTCGGCCAGTGCCTCTACACAACCAAGGGAACCCCTAACAGTTTTCTTTGGACCCAAGGAAATAGACACTCTGCGGGGGGCCAATCCAAAGTTGGTAAATCTGATTAACTTTGGTTGGCTGTCGTTTCTAGTAAAGCCGTTACTCTATTCACTAAAGTGGGTTTACTCTTTTGTTGGAAATTATGGAATTTCCATCATTATTTTGACTTTTTTAATCAGCATTGCAATGGTTCCCCTCCGTTATAAACAAATTGTCTCGATGAAGAAAATGACGGTATTGCAACCTCAATTGAAGGCGATACAAAATCGCTATAAGGGTTTGTCTCGAAGAGATCCTAAGCGAGGAGAAATGAACAAAGAGGTGATGGCTCTTTACAAGGAACACGGAGCCAATCCTCTTTCAAGCTGTCTTCCTCTAATACTCCAGATGCCTTTTCTGTTTGCCTTTTACCAGATGCTTTGGAACGCTGTTGAGCTGCGAGGCGCGCCATTTATGCTTTGGGTAGACGATCTTTCAAAATATGATCCTTACTATGTCACCCCCCTTTTGATGGGGGTTACGATGTTTGCCCAACAAAGAATGACCCCGGGAACCGGTGACCCAGCTCAGCAAAAAATGATGATGATGATGCCAGTTGTGATGACGGCGATCTTTTTGCGAGTGTCTAGTGGATTAGCATTATACTTTTTGTGTAGCAATGTCTTCGGTATGTTGTTTCAGGTTTGTGTACAGAAACTAAGTCCAGAATTGTCAAAAACACCAGCCAAGCTCACTAGCAATCCCAAAAAAGATTCAAAAGGCAGCAAAAAAAGAAAAAAGTAGAATTATGGTTCACGAGATGGTTGAGGAAATTCAGCAATTTTTAGAGCAGCTACTAAATAAAGCCCAGCTAAATCTAGATATTTTGGTGGAAACAACTCAAGAAGAAATTGTTGTTCAGCTTTCAGGCCAAGATTCCGGCTTGTTGCTGGCTAACAATGCCCGGCTTCTTCACGCCTTAAATCAGCTTCTCAATCAAAGTTTCTATAGGAAGGGTGAAGGAAAAACCCGTTTCACTGTGGACTGTAATGGCTACCGGAAGGCTCGAGTTTTCGAGCGCGAGGCTCTTGCTGACGAAGCAGCAAAAAAATCCGCCAGAACTGGCCAGTCGGTTCGCTTTCAGCCAATGCCCGCCTTCGATCGACGGATCATTCACTTGCATCTGGCAGCTTGTAAAGGGGTCAGAACTGAGAGTGATGGTCGAGGACGTAATCGTTGTGTCGTCGTTATTTGTGAGAACCGTTGAAGAGGACCATATTGTTGCTTTGGGAACCGCTCCCGGGAAAGCTGCAATCGCGCTAATTCGGCTCTCCGGGGCTAACTCTAAAGCTCTAGCCAGCAAGCTTTTCAAGCCGTATTCGGCATCTGTTCTTGTCCCTCGGAGTGCTGCTCTGGGGAGGATTCAGTCGGAGTCAGGTGAGGTAGTAGACCAGGTTCTAATGACTTGGTTTCCGGCCCCCGAGTCCTATACCGGAGAGGAGGTGGTAGAAATTTCCTGCCACGGAAGTCTTTTAATCACGGGCAAGATAATAGAACTTCTGGTCCGGGCAGGAGCTCGACTGGCTGATCCAGGTGAGTTTACCAGAAGAGCTTTTCTTAACGGCAAGCTGGATCTTGCGCAAGCTGAGGCGGTTCGTGATCTTATTGAGAGTCAAACAATGTTTCAGGCGCGCTTGGCAGCAGAGCAGCTGGGAGGGAGTGTCTCCCGACTTCTTGAGCCGCTCAGAGCGACCTTGGTCGATATCCTCAGCCAGATGGAGACAGCGCTGGAGTTTGTAGAGGATGAGGTCGAAACGGAGAACAGAACCCAGCAGTTAAAACGTCTAGACAAGTTGAACAAGAAGCTTTTAAGTCTCGAGACAGGATTTGAGTTTGGGAAACGCGTGAGGGAGGGCATGGCAGTAGTAATTGTGGGCCCACCAAACGCAGGTAAGTCTAGTATTTTCAATGCTTTATTAAGATCTGATCGCGCCCTAGTTACCGCTTTTCCAGGCACTACACGCGATGCGGTGAGTGAGGTAATTGATATTGAGGGATTGCCGGTTCGTCTTATAGATACGGCTGGCATACGAAAAGCAAAAGATAGCATTGAAGAGCTTGGCATTGAGAAAACAGTCGAAAGTTTAGGAAGCGCGGATATTGTGCTTTTTGTTTTGGACAGGACACAGCTCTTTGGCCCCGAGGAGTGGGAGATTTGGGAGCTAATTCAAGAGAAGGCGACTGTTTTGATCCTCAACAAGAAAGACTTGCCGTGCCAAATCAGCTTGCCGGCTGAACTGGAAAGCTTGGATCTTCAAGTGGTTTCAACTTCAGCTCTTAGAGGAGAAGGGCTGGAGGAAGTTGTGGCTGCGATTTGGCGAGAGATGAACCCGCTGCCTGCAATTGACAGAGACAACTTTTTTTTAACCAGCATCCGTCACTATGAGGCTATTGTGAACACACACGAATGGCTCTCCAAAGGAATCGAAACCTATCGAGAGGGTTGGAGCGAAGAATTTCCAATCCATGATTTCAGGAAGGCCCTTGATGCCCTCGGTGTGATCACAGGCGATACAAGCGCAGAGGAGATTCTTGACCAGATTTTTGCAACTTTTTGCATTGGAAAATAAAATTCGTCCTAGTTTCTGTTAAGAGGTTTTCCAGCGAAGTTACTAGGTTACAAGCATCTCAAAAAGTCTTTGTAGCTCCTCATTGTTGTGGAAATAGAAAACTACGCGCCCAGCCTTCTTGCCCTGCTGTTGTATTTCTATCTTAGTGTGGAACCGCTCTTCGAGGCGTTGTTGTGCTGCCTGGATGTTAGGATCAATGGGACCTGGTCTCTTTGCGTGTACGGGATTAAGAATCTGTTGAACCAAATTCTCCGTTTGGCGAACTGAGATGGAGCGCTTAGCCACGAGCACAGCTAGCTTTTTCTGCTCGTTTGGAGGAAGAGAAAGTAGGGCTCGGGCATGTCCCATTGATAGGAGGCCTTCCATCAACATCTGTTGCACTTTTTGTTGTAGATTAAGCAGTCGGAGGCTATTTGCTATGGAACTACGACTTTTCCCAACACGCTCGGCCACACTTTCTTGAGATAAATGGAACTTTTCTACAAGCGCATGGTAAGCGTGCGCCTCTTCAATAGCGTTGAGGTTTTCTCTCTGAAGATTTTCCACTAATGCTAGCTCTAGCATCTTTTCGTCGGACGCTTTTTGCACAATAGCTGGAACGAAGGCCAGCCCTGCCCTTTGAGCCGCTCTCCACCGCCGTTCCCCCGCAATGATCTCGTATTCGTCACTTGAGGCGCACTGACGGACAACAATGGGTTGCAGGATGCCGTTTTTGGATATAGATGCTGCTAGCCGGTCTATATGGGCGCTGGCCACGCGCATACGAGGTTGCAAGCTATTTGGCTTAATTAAATCAATATCAATTTTCCGGAGACTAGACTCAATCACCTGCTTGGGCAGGAGTGCGTCCAAGCCTTTGCCTAAAACATTACGTTTCATTGGCGCTAACTTACCTTTTTTGTCCGCTGTCGAGAGCGGGAAATAATTTCATTAGCCAGAGCAATATAGCTATTGGCCCCTTTACATCGGGCATCGTAGAGGAAAACGGGTTTGCCGAAGCTGGTACATTCAGCTAATCGCACATTGCGCGGAATGACTGTTTGGAAAAGCTCCGAGCCAAGATGTTTACTGACATCACTTCGTATTTGGTTGGATAGATTAAGCCGCTCGTCGTACATTGTTAGCAAAACCCCTTCAATTTCTAGGTGAGGATTCAGCTTGTTTCGGATACGTGAAACGGTTCGGAAAAGATCGGAAAGCCCTTCGAGAGCGAAATACTCGCACTGGATGGGTGCAAGCAATGAATTGGCCGATACCAGAGCATTCACTGTTAAGATCCCCAGTGAGGGTGGACAATCAATCAGAACATAATGATAGTTTTTAGCGATCTTTGGCATGAGACGTCGCAGTTTTCCCTCCTTTCCAGGAAACTCCAGAAGCTCGATGGTTGCCCCGACTAGATCACGATTAGATGGAAGAACGTCCAGATTGGCTATTTGAGTTTGCAAAATAGTCTCTTTGGGATGGGCCCTATCAAGAAGGAGGTCATAAAGTGAGCACGATAGCCCCTCTCGTGCTATTCCCAAGCCGCAGCTTGCATTGCCTTGAGGGTCGAGATCAATAACCAGAACGGAGAGGTCGGCTGACGCCAAAGCCGCAGCAAGATTTATAGCTGTAGTAGTCTTGCCAACCCCCCCTTTTTGATTGCTAATCGCAATTATACGAGTCATCAGAAGCAGAGTAGCAAAGGCCTCTGGCAGGTTTTCGCAGATAATGTTTCACGTGAAACACTGCCCCGCAGGCCTTTGCCCTAACAGAAACCTCGAAGGTGATTCAAAAGGGCTTACTCCAGAAACAGCTTAGAGGCCATTCTCTCTCGAGACCCAGGAACACTTAACCTCTTTAATATCTTGTATTTAGGCCATTCTAGTCTTAACTCCGACGAGTGTAGTAGTAGCAATATTTGTTGCTTCCGGTAAATTTTTTGAAGCAAAGCCTTAGAAGGCTTTAGAGCCCGGATACATACCGTATTTCCAAGGGACCAGCCTTGGAATTTCTCCCAGCGAAGAGAGCACACAGAAACTTTTTTTAAACGAAGTTGGCGAATCAGTGTTTCTAGAAAAAAGGCTTTTGTGGCCTTTTTTTCAATTAGAGTCAGGTTTATGGTCGGCCGATAAATTTTAGCGGCTAGGCCTGGGAAACCAGCCCCTGCTCCTAGATCTGTTAAAACTGTTCCGTCTGAGAGAAAATGCTTCGCCATCCAGAAACTTTCGAGAAAATGAAATTGCAGAAGACGCTCTAGCGATGGTTCGGAAATCAAGTTAACTTTTTTCTGCCATTTCCTTAGCATGTCAATATAGATTTCCATTGCCGAGATCTGGTTGGGGCTCAAGGCAAGTTTAAAGGTTGGAAGGAGACTTTTGAGAAGTTCTTGCATTTTAAGTTTAAGGTGAGGTGTTTTTTCGCGCCCGCAACTGTAAATGAATGTTCAAAACAGAAATGGCTGCGGGGGTAATGCCAGCAATCCGAGAAGCTTGTCCAAGGCTAGCTGGGCGCACTTTGTCCAAGCGTTCTATCATCTCAGAGGAAACGCTAGCGATTAAGGAGTAGTCTAAGCTTAAGGGTATAGGCTGGTTTTCGAGTTGTGCAACCCTTTTCAGGTCCCGTTTCTGTTGCCGCAGGTATCCTTCATATTTAACATGCGTTTCTACTCGTTCAGCTTCGCGTTTTGTCAGCTCGTAACCTTTTTCTGACAACACGCATTGAAAGTCCTCAATTCTCGCTTCGGGACGCTTGAGCAATTGAGTGAACGATGTTCCTAGGGCTGCCTTGAATTGCTTTTGAAGTCTGGAATGTGATCGAGAACTACTATTTAAATGGTTTTTTCTCAGGCAATCTTCTGCCGCATCGATGCGGTCCCATTCCCGTTGATGTTGCGCAAATTGTTGAGAACCTATCAAGCCTAGATTAAAGGCCTCAGGCATTAGACGCCGATCTGCATTGTCGGTTCGAAGTAAAAGTCGATATTCAGCACGTGAAGTAAACATTCGATATGGCTCATCTACGCCCTGGGTTATAAGATCATCAACTAAGATACCCAGATAACTGTTGTTTCGCCTTGGAATCCAGGCCGGCCTCTTTTGAGTTCTTAAGGCGGCATTAATGCCAGCCACTAGGCCCTGAGCAGCGGCCTCTTCATAGCCAGTTGTCCCGTTAATCTGCCCGGCATGAAATAGCCCTGTGAGAGCTTTTGTTTCCAGAGTAGGTTTAAGTTGCTGGGGGTTTACAAAATCATATTCAACTGCGTACCCGGGCCTTAAAATAACAGCATTTTCAAGCCCAACAATCTGAGCCAGGGCGGCCTTTTGAACATCTATGGGCATGCTAGTGGAAAGACCGTTGATGTAAATCGAATTTCCTGAAAGACTCTCTATCTCCAAAAATAATTGATGGGCGCTACGATCCGAAAACTTGACGACCTTGTCTTCAATTTTCTCACTGCTATACCAATCCGATAATCTTAGCAAAATATTTAATCTAATTATAGGAATAAGTATTATTCCTAAATATTTATAAATATTTAT
>CAZMUJ010000011.1:0-12483 GCA_964569605.1 uncultured Acidobacteriota bacterium | reverse complement strand
TACAAGTTCTTGTTATTGAGAAAAAACCCTGCTGAAATCGTGTTTGTCCCTTGCCTTCACACTGGTTACAAGTACTCATCCCCCCCTCAGGATGGGCACCATTACCTCCACAAGAAGAACAAACTTCATGGCGAGGAATTTTGATTTTGGTTTTAAAACCAAAGGCTGCCTTGTCAAAATCAAGTTCAAGGTCGTATCTGAGATCTACCCCCCTCTGCGCTCTTCCTCCACCTCCAGAACCTCGTCCAAATATATCTCCAAATCCAAAAAAATCACCCAGGATATCCCCAAAATCAGAGAATGTTTCGGGGTCAAAGCCTGATGGGGCAGAGCCTACTCCAGCGTGTCCAAAGCGATCATATTTAGCCCGCTGATTCTCGTTGCTAAGAATACTATAGGCTTCTGCTGCCTCTTTGAATTTTCCCTCTGCCTCTTGATTGTTGGGGTTGCGATCAGGATGATATTTAACTGCTGCCCGACGATAGGCCTTCTTTATCTCGGAAAGGGAAGCCTCCCTAGACACCCCCAGAACTTCGTAATAGTCCCGTTTAGACACGTCACCTCCGCTATTTCTACTTCTGAGAATCTATAAGATTCTCAGAAGCTTTTTGCAAGAAAATCAAAGCGATAAGGTTTTGCTCACAGAACAAAACAAGATGTTTAGTCTTCTTGCTCTGAATCTGTCAAGATTGCGGATGCAACCTTTACCTGAGCCGGTCGCAATAAACGACCGTTCTGAATATAACCCTTTCGATACAATTCTAGAACCTCACCCTCTGTATGATCATCTGTCTGTTCAACTAGGATTGCTTCATGAATACCAGGATCAAAAGGATGTCCAATCCCCGGCACCTCTAAAACCTCAAACTTTTCTAAAACATTTTTTAGCTCGTTAACAAGAAGCTTGATGCCCTCATGATAGACCTTTAAATCTTCTGATATAGCTTGGCTTTCCAATAAATCAATTCCTTTTTCAGAAGAATCTATCACCGGAAGGATGGCCTGCAAAACGGATCTCCGGGCTGCCTCTGCTAACTCTGCTTTTTCTCGGCTAACACGCTTACGAAGGTTTTGAATGTCTGCTTCCTTTCGTAACCAGCGGTCACGTAACTCCTCTCTCTCCTCTCGCAGGGAATCCAGCGATTCGCCATTAAGACTAGAGTCATCGACTGTGGGCTCCGGAACAATCTCGGAATCAAGTTCCTCAATTTCAGGAACTTTCAAATCATTAGGGTCTGGCTCTTCACTCAATGCGAAATATCCTTCTCAATTAACCAGAAAAGCCCATCACCTGACCGCAGAGCCGGGCAACACAGTCAACTACACTGATAGCTTTTTCATATTCCATCCTGCGTGGCCCAAGCACACCTAAGGTTCCTCGACCCTGCCCCCAACTATAAGAAGAAGAAATTAGGCTAAAATCACGGCCACCAGGGAAATGATCTTCGAGCCCGATCGTGACATGCGTACCATCTTCATCACTGATGCAAGCATTGACGATTCTAATGAGACGGTTTTTCTGTTCGAAAGCTTGAAAGAGAGTGGTCAGCTGGTCGAGATCGCATTCACCAATTGTACCGATCATAGTAGTAGTACCACCCAAGTAAACCTCCGAATTTCCGGATCCTTCTCGCATGAGAGTGGATGCTCCAAGAACGAGTACGCTTTTAAGAAGACTATCATATCTTGCTTTATCTTCAGACCTGAGACGAACTAAAGTTTTCCGAATCTGAGCAAGACTTTTACCCCGGTAATTAACTGTCAAATATCTCCCTGCTGCATCCAATTCTCGTTGTTTGAATTGATCTTTAACCTTAAGCAACCGGTTTTGAACGAGACCATTTACAGAAACCAATATAGCAAGAACCCTATAACGTGATAATTGGAGAAACTCTATCTGTCGAATGGGAGCATGCGACAATGGAGGTGCCACCATGAAACCGACTTGCTCAGACAAACTGGCTAGAATCTGAGAAACTTGATTCATCAGATGTCCAGGATCTGCCTCAGTTTCTAAAACACTCCGGATCCAATTCACGTTTAGACCCGAAATTTCTGTTGGACGAATCAGACAATTCACATATAGAGAATAACCTTGGGCCGTTGGGACACGCCCTGCAGAAATGTGCGGCTGAGAAACAAATCCTTCTCTTTCCAGGATACCGACAACTGTACGAATTGAGGCAGAACTTATACCTTCATGATTTAAGACTGCCAATCGTTTAGAACCTACTGGTTTACCAGTTCGAATATATTCTCGAACCAGATCTCTGAGAATCTTGTTTTTCCGACGCGACAGGATCTCTTCGTTCATGTAAATCAGGTTTTTTATAGCACAGGCTTCTGCTGGGGTGCAATTTACCCTCTAATTCAATCAAGAATTGATGCGATAGTTATCATGGAATTCATAAATTGATTTTACTATTGCTCCTATCGTTGTCCATCATCTTATTTTCTTCGAGAAGCACGTAGTATATAGTTTCTGTCCGAATGCACCTTTCTAAATATCGACCATTTAAGGGTTCGTTTCTATTCGTTGGGTTTCTTTTTTTTCTTACCAAAGCAGGAATCGGAACTATTGAATTACAGGCAAAACCAAAAAACCAATCTTCAATACCAGAGACACTTCTTGAATCAATTCAAAGGATACTAAATGAAACAGATACCCCAGGTGCCGGTCTCGCCCTCGTAAGCCGTGACCGCCTAGAATGGGCTGGCGGAGTCGGGCACACCGACATTGAAACCGGTCGGATTGTAACGGATACAACCCTTTTTAGGCTGGGTCCAATCTCTCATCTATTTATTGCTCTTACGATTTTGAAACTCCAAGAAAAAGGGCACCTCAAACTAGAGGACTCTATTTCTTCACTCGAGCCAGATCTACGCATTCAAAACCGCTGGGACCGAAGCCACCCTCTAAACATTGCTCACCTTCTCGAACATACAGGTGGTCTGGACGATTGTCACATGAGTGAATGTGGCTCCAATTTCTCTAATTTATTTCCCTCATACCATTGTCGATGGCCCCCCGGAAAATACTTTTCCTATTCTGAGGTTGGAATGTCCATGACTGTATTAGTCATAGAAAAAATGACAGGTCAGTCTTTTGAATCAGTTGTAAAGAAAGAGATTTTCGATCCTCTAGAAATGAGAGACTCGAGTTTTTATCTGGATGAAGAACTGCCTAAAGACTCTATAGAAGATAGGTTTGTGAAACACGAAAATCTATCTTTACATGCTTCTACATCTATTAATTCTTCACCTCGTGACATGGCGTCCTTGCTCCTATTCTTCCTAAATAAGGGAAGGCACGGGGAAAATCAGCTTTTAACAACTGATTCAATTCACAGAATGGAGACACCATCGACCAGTTTAGCCGCTTTAAATGGCATACAAACAGGATATGGATTAGGTCTGAACACTACCATACAAAACGGAATCTTGGTACGCGGATACTCAGGACGAATTGGTGGCTATCGATCTCATTTCGAGTATATTCCCCAAATTGGTAAGGGGTTTACTCTATTCATTAATTCTACCAGCACAAAAGCTTTTCCCAGATTGACCAAAACCTTACGCCAACACCTCTTAGGAAATCAGGTTCGTTCTAATCCACTTCGTTCAGAAATTCCGTCCTCAAGAATCTCCGGCTTGACTGGATACTATCGACCCATTGCCCCTCGCCAAGAAATAAGTCGCTTTTTCGAAAACTTCTTTGGGGTGATTCGCCTAGATCTCCAGGGCACTCATCTAAAGGTTTCTAGCGAAGGCCAAAACCAGATTCTTATCCCGGTTACTGACCGCCGATTTCGGGGCCCAGATGACCCCATCCCAAGTGCTGTTTTCGTAAAAGACCAGGGGTCTATTATCCTTCAAGGCACAGGGCGCATCATCCAAGGCAGCTATAGAGCAATGTCATTTGGGCGATTATGGACCGAAAGAATCCTAGCCCTAATGACTGGCATTCTAATGTTCTCAAGCCTGATTTTTGCCTTATCTTGGTTCCCTCTTTGGTTGATAGGTAGACTACAAGACTGGACTTGGATTTGGCTAGGATTACTTCCTGCTTTAGCCTCCTCAACGATTCTTCTAGGAACGGCTGTTGTCATTTCAGCCTTAAAGAATCCTGTCTATAGGCTTGGCAACCTAAACTTTTGGTCTTTTTCAATTTTTTTTCTCAGTATTCTCTTTGCAGTGTTCACGATTCTGGGAGTTCTCCAGTCAGTTCGAGGTTTGACGTGGACAAAAACACGTTTGGAAGTCCGCATCTTTGCCTTGGCTTGCTCGTCTGCCAGTCTGGGAATCGCTGTCTATCTATGGATTCACAAAATCCTAGGATTACAGACTTGGGATTACTGAGAAACTCCAGAGGCCTAGAACTACTCTAGAAAGCACCAACTAACTAGGGCTTCACGAATGATGTGTAACGGATTCCCTTGTCACGATCTACTACGTAGATTAGACGCAGTATCACTCCAGCTCCAGACTCTAATCCAAGAATCTTATCTCTAAACTGTGTGTCCGACGTTACTGAATCACCATTGACATGAGTTACAATTTCCCCCGGTCTCAGCCCTGCATCGTCAGCAAGACTAGTAGGAGTCACGTTAAGAATTAGGATTCCTTCCTCATCCTCAATACCAAGTTTTTCTAAATCCCGCTGGGTTGCCGACCGAACCTCAAGACCGATTTCTTTTTTCCGATCCCTTTCGACCTTTTTATCCAGAGAGATCCCTTCAGTCCGAGTCTCCAGCTCTTGTTCTAAAGTTCTTTCCTCAAGTAAAACAGTAACATGGAGAATTTCCCCCTTGCGAACTGTAACAACTGGGACTTCCTGATTCGGAGGTGTATTGGCTATTCTAGAGCGCAGATCCCAAGAAGTCTTAACCTCATGATCTCCCACTTTTACGATAACATCTTCGGCTTCTATACCTGCCTTGCCAGCGGGCCCAGATTCAATTACCTCTGTCACGAGTATCCCATCCCCATCCTTAATACCTTCAGAGTCTTTCCCCTTAACACCAAAAAATTCAGCCATTTCAGGAGTCAAAGAACCGACATTCATCTTTATACCCATAAAGCCACGCTCAATTTTCCCCTTGGCAATTAACTGATTGTAGGAATTAACAAAAACAGTAGAGGGAATAGCAAAACCAACTCCCAACGATCCGCCAGTTTGAGTAGTAATGAAAGCATTCAAACCTATTACCTCACCTCGCATGTTTACCAAGGGCCCTCCACTATTTCCAGGATTTATGGCAGCATCCGTCTGGATGTAATCACCGAATATCTGTGTTAGACCCACCCTTCCGGTTGCTGATACGATCCCTGCAGTTACAGTTTTTGACAAACCAAACGGACTTCCAATGGCCAACACCCAGTCTCCAACTTGTACTTTTTCGGAGTCACCGATTTGGGCAAAGGGAAGAGGATCCTTACCCTCAATCTTCAGCACAGCAAGATCTGACTGCTTGTCCCTCCCTATAACCTCAGCATCATATTTTGAATTATCGTTAAGAGTGACAGTGATTTTATCTGCCTGCTCTATCACGTGGTTATTAGTGAGCACATAGCCCTCACTGTCGACAATCACCCCTGATCCAACTCCCGATCGCTTCCGCTCACGTGGCTGTTCTTGCTGATCGAAAAAGCGATCAAAAAGTTCAGGTCCAAAAAAATCTCGAAAAGCTCCCGGGGGCATACCCTTTCCAACCTCAAGAAGACCTTGAGTCCGAATATTTACAACTGCTGGCCCAACTGTATCGACCAAACGAGAAAACCCTTGAGTTAAAGAGGCTTCCTCATCCAATACAACTGGAACACCACTTCCTTTCTGCGTTAACTTTGATGTCGGAACCTCGGATGGATTGGCGCCAACCCCATTTGAAACTATTGAACCAATAACTACACCCAATGCCAACGTGACCCAAAAGGCCAGAAAGGCAAATCCTGATTTGGTCATAAAAAATCGCTTCGTTTCCCCCATTGTTTATTCTCCTTCTAGAGCCAACATCAAGCTTATCTGAAAGACCTTTAGTTCCGTTTATCTCCGTTTTTTATAGACGAAAATTTTCAGCATAAGGTTTTATTTTTTGATTCTCGTGCAATGAATCCTAAATTTTGAGCAACAGATTGGCTTCCAAAGCAACCAGACAATATCTAAAGGATTTCTCGTTATTCATAGAAATTGTTAGGGCTAAATCTATTGCACCTTCTATTAACCTTCAACTACAAATTTTCATCTCCAAAGATTAGTCACACTAAACTTTCAAGGTCAAATTTCAGTGGAGGCACATTTAATTCGGAAATATTGATTTAAACTATTGTGCCACAAAGTTCACAATCCGACCTGGAACAAAAATCTCTTTTCGGATCTTCTTCCCTTGGAGGTAACGACTAACACTCGTTAGCTCTCTAGCTTTCTGGAGAACCTTTTCTTCCTCAGCTGTGACAGAAACACGGAGAGTTCCCCTCAATTTCCCATTTACCTGTACCGAAATAGTGGTTTTTTCCTCCCGAATTAGGTCTGAATTATGAACAGGCCACAGTTCATAGGCAAGTGTTCCATTATGACCAAGACGACTCCACAGCTCTTCGCTTAGATGGGGGGCAAAAGGACTTAAAAGAAGTATGAAAGTTTCAATAGACGCCCTGTCAATTGCAGGCTCTTTGTAGGCAGCATTCAGTAGTTCCATCATCGTGGAGATTGCGGTATTAAACTGCAGCATTTCAATATCTTCTGTCACCTTCTTAATGGTCCTGTGCAAATTTCTCTCAAAAGAATGAGACAATTCACTTGATTGAACTTTTTGGCTGATCCCTCCATCTGGATTTACAACCAGTCTCCACAACCTAGAAAGGAATCGATGAACACCAGCAATACCTTTTGTCTGCCAAGGCTTAGTGGCCTCTAGCGGACCCATAAACATTTCGTAGAGTCGAAAGGAGTCGGCGCCCCAAGCTTTAACCACCTCATCGGGATTCACTACATTGCCCCGGCTCTTGGACATGCGCTCTCCATTTTCTCCAAGGATCATGCCCTGATTTACGATTTTCTTAAATGGTTCGTTTGTCGACACGTAACCTAGATCGTATAGGACTTTGTGCCAGAAACGGGCATATAGAAGATGCAATACCGCATGTTCTGCCCCACCTATATATAAATCTACTGGCATCCAATAGGCTTCCAACTTTGGGTCCCAGCCTTTTTCATCATTGTGGGGATCTACAAAACGCGTAAAATACCAACACGAACCCGCCCACTGAGGCATGGTGTTAGTCTCTCGCTGGCAGGGAATCCCTTCCCTTTCAAAATTCACCCATTCTTTAGCTCTAGACAGAGGAGGATCACCTGTCCCAGAAGGTTTAAAGTCATCTAACTCCGGGAGAACAATGGGCAGCTCCTCTTCCTCTAAAAGATGCACATTCCCCTGTTCATCATGAATAAGGGGGAAGGGTTCTCCCCAGTAGCGCTGTCTTGAAAAAAGCCAGTCTCGTAACTTATAGGTGACAGCCCTTTCGCCGACACCTTTCCTCTCAAGCCAAGTAATCATGGTTTGGATTGCCTCATCTTTGGCAAGGCCATCAAGAAATTCTGAATTGACTAGAATCCCTTCTCCCGAGTGAGCAGCCTTATAAATATCCTTTTCTTTGCCACCGGTGATGACTCTGTGTATAGGAAGCCCCTGCTGCAATGCAAATTCGTGGTCCCTTTCATCATGGCCGGGAACGGCCATGATGGCACCGTGACCATAGGACATCAGAACATAATCAGCAATGAAAACAGGTATATCTTGATTGTTGGCAGGATTGATAGCATGAGCTCCAATGTTCACACCAGTCTTTTCCTTAGCTACAATAGTTCTTTCTCGGTCAGTCTTTTGAAAAGTATTCTCAACATACTCTAAAACCTTTTTCCTTCTGGACGGATGAGTTATTTCTTCCACTAGTGGGTGCTCCGGCGCGAGAACACAAAAACTAGCCCCAAAAAGAGTGTCCGGCCTTGTCGTATAAACCTTAAAACTCCGATTTGTATCTTTGATTTTAAAGTCAACATTTGCTCCATGGCTTTTCCCAATCCAGTTTCTTTGCATATCTTTAAGACTGTCGGGCCAGTCCAGTTCATCTAGATCTTTCAGGAGACGCTCGGCATATTCCGTTATCTTTAGAACCCATTGCCGGATTGGTTTCTTAATCACCGGATGCCCACCTCTCTCCGATCTCCCTTCAATCACCTCCTCATTGGCAAGGACGGTTCCCAAAGCCGGACACCAGTTAACCGGTTCTTCTGACTGATAGGCGAGACCCTTTTCATAGAGCTTGAGAAAGATCCACTGAGTCCACTTGTAATATCGCTCATCGGTCGTGTTAATCTCACGATCCCAGTCATATGAGAATCCAAGCCGTTTTAGTTGTTTGCGGAAAGAATTAATATTGTGGGCAGTCGTTTCCCGAGGATGTGTCCCGCTTTCGATTGCGTATTGCTCAGCAGGAAGACCAAAGGCGTCCCAACCCATAGGGTGAAGAACGCTAAAACCTTTCATTCTCTTATAACGGGAAATGATATCAGTTGCCGTATATCCTTCTGGATGCCCCACGTGCAGTCCTTGTCCAGAGGGATAAGGGAACATGTCTAAGCAGTAGTACTTGGGCATATTCGGATCATATGTAGCCTTGAAAGTCTTATTCCGATCCCAGTATTCCTGCCACTTTTTATCAATAGAAATGAAATCGTATTTAGAAGATTTTTCCCAAGTCATCGTTGTTCCAAAAGAGTGCTAAATTGAATCAACTTTGCACCTTTAAAGTATAATTTGAAATCTTGTTATCATAAGTTCAAAGGTTTTAAAACTAACTGATCATCCGGGCGGCCAGGTCAACAAACGTCCCCCCAATAAGTGAAAATGTAGATGATCAACTGATTGACCTCCATTCACCCTAACGTTAGAGACAACCCGATAACCATCGATAGCTAGTCCTTCCCTTACGGCAATTTCAGCTATTGTGATCATTAAGTGTCCAAGCAGTCTTTGATCCTCTTTTTCTGTAGCTGCCAAACTAGTGATCTCCTTTTTAGGAATCACAACAATATGAACTGGAGCCTGTGGATTAATATCGTAAAAAGCGAGACAATGTTCATCTTCGTAAACAATCTCGGCTGGAATCTCACCGTCGATGATTTTTTTGAAAATTGTCATGGCTGTTATCCTGCAGAATTCTGGCTAAAAACAAAAGTCATTATATTTTTTCTTGAGAGTCACATTCAGCCAACAATGAAAGAATGTACAAATAGTACATCAGAGGAGCTATGTCTTGGGAATAGACTCACTTTAACTATTTTGTTTATAAAGGAATATACTGAACCACTAATGTTTGAGCTAAACTCTACTTTTTGTGGCAATCTAAAAGACCAAACCTGCTAGCTGAGGCCTACGATATCAAAACGAGACAGAATGATGACTAAGAATGACTATCGACCTACCTTGCAATTACCAAAAACGAAGTTTCCGATGCGTGCCAACCTTCTGCAGCTGGAGCCTAAACTCCAGAAACGCTGGGGGGAAATGGATTTGTTTCGAAAAATTCAGGAAACCCAACATCCTCGTGGTCCCTACGTCCTCCATGACGGTCCCCCTTATGCAAACGGGCATATCCACATGGGTCATCTCCTTAACAAAACTCTTAAAGATCTGGTAATTCGCAGTCGGATCATGGCAGGTTACGATACCACTCTCGTCCCTGGATGGGACTGTCATGGTCTTCCCATCGAACACAAGGTGCTTAAGGAACTCGGTCCCCGCAGCAAAGAACTTACAACAACTGCAATTAGAAAACGATGTCATGACTATGCGAACCGATATGCCGAACTTCAGGCTGAGCAACTCCAAAAACTAGGCACCATGGCCACCTATGAATCACCCTACTTGACAATGCAACCTGAATACGAAGGAGCCGTCCTAGAGGTTTTTGCCAAACTGTCTGAAGAAAACTTAGTCTATCGCGACCTAAAACCAGTTCATTGGTCAATTGAGAATCAGACTGCCCTAGCAGATGCTGAATTAGAATATTACGATAGGACTGACTTAAGTACCTATGTTTTATTTCGCCTAGATGGAAAACCACATCTTCCAAACTCGCTGCATGTTCCTCTTGAAAAAGATGTCTGGTTGATGATTTGGACTACGACTCCCTGGACTCTTCCAGCTAATGAGGCTGTTGCCGTGTCCCCCCGTGCTGAATATTCTCTGGTGCAGTTCAAAAAAGAAGGAGTTTCCTGGCTCACTATTGTGGCACGTGAACAAATAGACAAGGTTTTTTCCGGAATATCTGAAGCAAAAGTGTTGGGAAGTTTTCTTGGCAGTGAGCTTGTAGCTTCAAAAGTTTTCTATCAACACCCCTTTCAAAAGAAAAAGTGTCCTGTTGTCGAGGCTGACTATGTCACCTTCGAAGATGGGACTGGTCTAGTGCATACTGCCCCAGGACATGGAGCTGATGATTATTTGACGGGGGTAAAAGAAGGACTCCCTATCTATTGCCCTGTCAAAGAAGATGGAACCTTTGATACTACTGTACCGGACTGGCTGGAGGGATTGAGCGTTTGGAAAGCTAACCCCCTGATCGTTGATCATCTCCATAAGAAAAAAGTTCTTTTTCATAAGGAAAACTACCTTCACAGTTACCCTCACGATTGGCGCAGCAAAACACCAACTATCTTTCGGGCCACAAAACAATGGTTTGTAGGAGTAGATTTACCGTTTGGCAAGGAACAACTATCACTTCGAGAGAGAGCCTTGTCGTCAACAAGGCAATTTATTCAATTTGTCCCTGACTGGGGCAGAAATCGACTGATGGGAATGCTGGAATCACGTCCCGACTGGTGTATTAGCAGACAGCGCTCCTGGGGACTCCCAATCCCCGCCTTTTTCACAGCACAGGGAAATCCCATCCTAACACCTGCATCAATTAGGGCAGTATCTGAGCGCTTTCACAAGTCCGGATCAGATGTATGGTTTTCTGAATCACCGAGACAACTGTTGCAAAAATATGATCCAGTAAACGATGCGGATCTCCCTAGTTCTTTGAGGAAAATGGACAAGAACTTCCTCTCCGAATTAGAAAAAGGCACTGATATTTTTGATGTTTGGTTTGAGTCTGGATCTTCCTGGAATGCTGTACTTCTGCAGCGTAAACTAGGTTATCCAGCAGATTTATACCTTGAGGGTTCGGACCAACATCGGGGATGGTTTCAACTTTCCATGCTTCCCGCACTTGGAGCAACTCGAAAACCACCATTCAAGGGATTATTAACCCACGGATTTATGGTTGATGCGACGGGCCGGAAAATGAGTAAAGCTCTTGGTAATGTCATAGACGTAGCCGACATATTGAAGCAACACGGAGCTGATATTTGCCGATGGTGGGTTAGTTCGCTCAACTACACTAACGACATCAAAGCGGATTGGGAATTTTTTCAGTCTGCAGGTGAAGAATATCGGAAAATCCGAAATACAATCCGATTCCTCCTCGGAAATCTAAGCGATTTTTGTCCAACTCTTGCTGTTCCTGTTAGCAACAAGGATAGCTACTCAATTGATTCTTGGGCCATGCAGGAACTTTCTCGATTCATTAAGGAGATCCACCAGGGGTATGATTCCTATAATTTCAAAGCAGTTTCAGATTCTATCTTCAATTTTTGCAACCAAACTCTGAGTAGCGTCTATCTGACTGCTGTAAAGGATCGTCTTTACTGCGATCCGAAAGATGGCCGTCGTAGGCGCCAAACACAAACTGTTATGCACTTGATTGCAAACTCCTTAATCCGTTCTATGGCTCCTATTCTCGTGCATACGGCCGAAGAGGCCTGGCTTCATTTTCAGGGTCTCTCTGAAGGATCCGAAGACTCTGTTCATTTGCATCTATTACCGGAACTGTTCGACTTCGCATCCCACCCAGACTGGGAAGACACAATGGCTCTACGTACCAAAGCCTTAAGGAAATTGGAGGAGGTCAAACATTCTGAGGGCGCAAATTTCAAGAACCCGTTGGATGTTGCAATCAAGATACGAGTGCCCGACAAAAAACTCCAAACTCTGCAACCCTTCGAACCCGAAATGGCTGATCTATGTGGAGTGAGCCAATTCCACCTCCAATCCGGATCATCTAACAGTATTGAAATTTTGGATATCCGCAATGAACCTCGTTGTGAACGCTCCTGGAAAAGGGATGGAACGGTGAGAAAAAGAAATGATGGGGGCTGGCTTTCGAATCGTGATGCTAGGGTCCTAGATGTCAAATAATCACCAGGCGTGCATAACTTTGCAACAGTTTTTTGATTCCAATGCCTGGATTCCTATTGCCAGTACCCATTGTGGAATTAGATGTTACGGCGCCGGTCCATCCCTCATGAGGGTGATATATAAAATAAATAATATCAGGACTAACAGAATTATGGCTACTAATATCTACACCATCATGATACACTTG
>CAZMUJ010000010.1:0-7358 GCA_964569605.1 uncultured Acidobacteriota bacterium | reverse complement strand
AGAATTTGGTGCGGCGCACTATGCACTGGGTCTAGCTCATCGAAATCTCAAAAATGAGGAGAAAACACAAGAGCATTTCTCTAAGTTTCAGCGCTATTCGAGTAGGGAACCCTTGGCAGAGGACCCATTTTTGGATGCTATCAAAAAATTAGGGGTTCGCACTGAACATATTCTTAGAGAAGCATTTGCTCTTCGAGAACAAGGCCAATTTAAAAAGGCAGCCACTACCTTTGAAAAAGTTTTGCAATTAGAACATGACCATGCTGTCGCACATGGGAACCTACTTTCTCTGTATATTGCTTTAAGAAACCCCTTGAAAGTTGAGAAACACTATAGAGCAGCAGTTGAAATAAACCCGAACATGTATAAGACTCACCGCAATTTTGGACTCTTCTTGGCAAGAGCCGGTCGAACTACGGAGGCAATAGAAACCTTTAGAAAAGTACTAGCATTGAATCCATTCGATTCTAAAACTCATAATAATCTTGGATATCTCCTAGTACATCAGGGAAAGAGCGTAGAAGCGGAAACTCATTTTCTGCTCGCCATTCAATACGAACCTAATTTTCAACTCCCTCATTTCAACCTAGGTCGTCTGATGATAACCCAAGGAGAAAACAAAAAGGCCATTCAACACCTTCAGAAAACCCTAATACCTGAGGATGAAAGTGTTCCGCTGCACATTTACACATTAGCGGTAGCTTATGTCCAATTAGGAGATACTACGAAGGCAAGAGAGTATTTACTCCACGCTAAGTCAAAAGCAGTCGGGCCAGCTCAAAAACCTGTTTTAGCATCCATCCTAGAATTATTGACCCATCTCGACACAATGAAATCATCCGTTGGACAATAGAAATAGCCACTAGATTCCATCTAGTGAATTGCTATTAGATGAGATGTATGTCTTACGTAGAATTCAACTCGACTATAGGCATCCACGTTACACCTAAGGAGATTTCAATGTGAATAGACCGATTCACCTTCTGTAAGGGTTAAATAGGTATCAACTGGCAAGTCTTTAAACACTTGTACGCGACTACTAGGAGCGGGCCATTGAACCTCAATCCAGTCCAGGTCATCTGTATTACCCAGGCCCAGAATCTCACGATGATCGTGTGAAGCAAGGTAACTACCACCACTAGTCTTTAGCCTGCTCCTGACAACCCCTTTAACAGACCATCGAATTAGGGCCCCAATCGCATCTCGATTACACAACCTACCCACTAACTTGAGTCCAATCCAATGATTCCCTTTTCCCCATTTATTCTTGAGGAGAATGGGCTCCTGACCATTGTTAGCAACCACAATGTCGACTCGGCCATCATTATTGTAGTCACCTACAGTCAATCCACGAGATGGGAATTTTTCTTTAAAGATAGATCCCGCTCTTTGGCTGATGTCGCGATACTGACCATTGACATTCTCAAAAAGTAGCAAAGGCATTTCATATGTAACCTGAAGAGAATAGGAATTAACCATGTCGTCAGGATGACCATTTGCCAAAAACAAATCCATATCCCCATCAACATCAAAATCTATGAATTTCAGACCCCAACCACTAAGAAGCCGAGTGGACTGAGCTACTTGATTTGGATGAGAAAGATCACGAAAAAGTTCTTCCTTTTCATTCCTGTAAAGAGCAAACATCTCTTGGTCCACATTGGCAACGAATAGATCCTGCCAACCATCTTCATTAAAGTCAGCTGCGTCAACACCCATTCCAGAGCGCGCCTTACCATTGAGACTAAATCCAACCTCCGAAGAAAAACCAATCTCTTCCCACTGATCATTTCCTCTGTTAGCAAACAGAAAGTTTTGTACTGTGTCATTAGCAACAAACAAATCCATAAGGCGATCGTTGTTTATATCTGTTGCAACAACTCCTAAAGCTTTCCCCATGGAACGACCTATATCACTTCCCCTCCCCACTTCGGTAAAGGTACCGTTGCCGTTATTTCTAAATAGCAAGCTGGGAGTAGGTTCGAAGTTGGTTGGTATACAATAGTAGTTTCTTCCGAGCTCATTACTTCCGCAAAGAACAAGATCATCTAACGAATATTTCACAAAACTGCAAAGAAACAGATCAAGCCATCCATCATTGTTGGAGTCAAACCAGGTGGCACTGGTCGTCCAGCCAGAAAAATCTAGTCCTGCGTTTTCCGTAACATCTTTAAATGTTCCGTTCCCCTGGTTTTGATAGAGAATTGGTCGACCATAAGCTGTTATATAAAGATCCGAGTCTCCATCGTTATCGTAGTCAGCCACTGTAGCACCCATGCCAAAATTCCCACCCGACACACCAGCCTTATCGGTTGTGTCGCTGAATGTTCCGTCACCATTATTTCTGTAGAGAGCATTAGTTAAAGGTTTCTTAGGAGTGTAAAAATCTGAAGGACCATACTGAACCAAATAGAGATCAACTAACCCATCGTTGTCATAATCAAAAAATGAACATCCAGGACCAAGTGTTTCCGGAAGATACCGCTCGGGGGACATCGCATTTTCATGCACCCAAATAACTCCTGACGTCGAAGGCAATATTTTTTTGAAAAGTTGGACGTTAGGGGATGCCTCTTCTCCGCCATTTAAAGTGCAAAACAAGGAGACAAGGAGCAAATGACAAGATAAGTGGCGCAACGAAAAACTGGCAATAATTCCCAACAGGCCTAAAAAAGAATGACCCTGAACATATCCCCAGATGCTTGTCAACTCGTAAACTTTGTCCAAAATTGATTCGAGTTTTAGATTCCTTGAAATCTTACAGACTATCGGATCTTTTGCCCTCAGTCTTCCCTCAGTGACTCCGCTTTATCTCGCGACAAAACACTTATTTGAGATTTAGACGGTGCCGAAAAAAAGAAGCCACTAATGTAGGAAACCACTAGACTGACGACAAGAGACGCCGGCATGATCCACATAAAGGATATCCCGTTCTGAAGAGAAAAGATTTCTCTGCTAAATGAAACTGATATGGATGTGACCACGCCAGAAAAGAAACCCAAGAGAGCAGCGCGCCCTCCCACATGCGGAAAAAATATCCCTACTATGAAGAGAACTCCCATAGGCGCCACAAACAGATGATTACCTCGAAGCATCAACTCAAGAAGATTCCATTCACCTGATTGCATGAACTGGTTTATTCCCAGTGCCGTGGCAATGCCTCCAATTCCAGCAAGAATAGCTGCCAAAACAGCCCTAAAAAGACTACTTCCAAGTCTTTTCAAGGATTCGATTCCCTCGGAAAGATCAGCCAATGCCACAGTCGCAACAGAATTGATAGTAGAACTCATACTGGACATACCAGCCGCTAGTAAAGCTGCCAAGAGTAATCCCGAAAGACCTGCGGGAAGCTCCTTCGCAATAAATTCTGGAAGCATTTGGTCTGCCTGAGCTGGAGCCATCAGCTTGTATTGTTCCAAAGGAAGATTGGATTGCTGAAAATAAAAGAAGAACAAGGCAATCCCACATATGATGAGAAGAAGCATGACCAATACATTTCCAATGGCAAAGGTAATGACTGATTTTTTTCCAGCTTGGGCAGAATTAGTACTCAAATATCTTTGTGCGGCCATTTGGTCAGTACCGTTAACAAAAACATTCCAGATAAAAAACATAAGGATACTTCCGATAACAGTTGTTCGTACGGTGGGATCAAAGCTGAAAGTGGCCACCTCAGCATGTCCCAACTCAGAAAAAGCTTCCCACCAACCAAAAAACCCTATGCCAGTCTTCAAACCAATGTAGATAGGGATGACTAACACACCCATAAGGAGAACACTAAACTGGATAAAATCAGACCAGATCACTGCCTTAAATCCTCCAGCAGTTGTATAGAAAGTTGTCACTACACCCACAATCAGAATTATGCTTGGAACACCCCAGCCAGTCATTTTAGAGACACCGAATGCAACTGTATATAGAATCAATCCAGTCCATATAAACCGAGAGAAGACAAAGGCTGTAGCAGTTACCGTTCGGGTTTGCACCCCGTATCGTTTTCCAAGGTACTCATAGATCGTAGTAACTGGGAAACGCGCGAGAAAAGGGATAACCCACCAAATAAGTACGGGAACAATTAAAATGAAGGCAAACAGAGAGGTAAACCAACCAATTCCATTCTTAATGACTTCTCCAGGAACAGAAAGGTAACTTAAGCTCGAAAGCAATGTTGCCACCACACTTATTCCTGCTAGAAACCAAGGAATCTGGCGACCTCCTAGAAAATAGACTTCAAGGGAAGTCTGTTTGCGAGCAAAGTAAATTCCAATTAAAAGACTTCCAACAAAGTAAATGGCTAAAACTACAAAGTCTAACGTGTGAAGATACATAGAACTGAATCCTTATAACTTTCTGAAACAAGTCTAGTACGGCATGCAATTTAATTGAAAGTTAATCTAACAACTTCACTCTTAAAATCAAAGGGAGATATTCCTATGATCGTGTTTATCTATGTGATCTATATCTCTCTCAAAGGATGATTTTCCTACTCAAGTTATTTATTGTTTAAATGGAAAACTTAATAACTTGATACATGAGTAATTTTGGACCTTGCACATTAAACAACTTGTAAATAAAGCTATAGTTAGTCTCTGTCTAGTAGCGCCCTCCTTGTCATCTATCAAGGCAGAACCACACAATAAACTCACACAAGACGAGATAGACTCAGGATGGATACTTCTATTTGATGGCGCTACTAATAAAGGCTGGCGGGGTTTGAATAGGGAATATTTTCCTCGTCGTTTCTGGGCTGTACAAGAAAATTCTCTCACGAATCTTGCTTTATCTAAAAGAAAGTCATTCGTGCTAACTATTCTGCATCGTATCAAGAACCTCTTAGGGCTTAAAGTGGATCAAGAAAAACGCATCCATTTAATCACACGGAGCCAGTATAAGGATTTTGATTTTCGTTTTGAATGGAAAATTAAAATGAAAGGAAATACTGGAGTGAAATACTTTGTTACCGAAAAGAGAGAAGAAAACAACGGACGAGAATATCAAATAATCGATGCGAAGCACCGAGTCGAGCTTTCCTTAGAAAGAAAAACTGCTTCTTTCTATAGTGTTTTTGCAGCTTCTTCTCATGAATTTATAGTTGGAGAATTCAATCAGGGAAGGATCGTAAGTTGTGGAAATAAGGTGGAACATTGGCTGAACGGAAAGAGGGTACTAGAATACTACTCGGAGAGCAAAGAGCTGAAGGAAGCTCTCCAGGAAAGCAAGTTTAAAGATATCCCAGGATTTGAAAAATCTACAAAAGGAAACCTTTTACTTCAAGACCATGGTGACCGTTCCTGGTTTCGAAATCTGAAACTTTTAGATTTGTCACATTTCTGTCAGAATAAGACAATGAAATGACTCACCTCATTGAGAATTTACCTAAAATAAATTTAGCTGTAGAGAAACCCCGAAAAAACCCATAGAAAATTGAGAGTTTTTGTTAGTTTGCATCGAGGAAATCCTAACGGAAATATGTCTCAATGTAATAAACCTATAAAATCTTACCGACTAAATGTTGGAGGACTAGCATGTTGCGATCATTAATTACTGAGAGGCCGAAGAAACTAGGAATCCTCATTAAAAAAATAAGTTCACTTCCAATTTTACTCATTGTTGTCCTCATTCTAAGTATCATTTCCTGCAAACAGGAGCCTAAACCTGCTAAATTAAGACCTAATATTCTTTTTTTAATGACCGATCAGATGCAGGGTCGAGTTCTAGATCCCGATCATGTGTGCCAGACCCCCAATCTAGACTCTCTTGCCCAGCGTGGAGTACGTTTTACCCAAGCTTACACACCTAATCCGGTTTGCTCTCCTGCTCGGGCAAGTCTCATGACAGGTCTCCTCCCTCACTCTCATGGCGTCGTGCAAGTCACACACTGTACCCCAGACGATCAATCTGTTCTGCGGGAGAAACCTCATTGGGCCCAAAGGCTTCTTGCCGCAGGCTATCGAACTGGCTACTTTGGAAAATGGCACGTTGAAAGGTCCAATGATTTGCAAAGGTTTGGATGGGAGGTCAATGGATATTTAGGATCTGATATATATTCCCATGAGGCTGAGCGATTGGGTGCAACTCCTCCTCGGAAAGGAGAAATTCCCTTCGAGAATTTAACTGGAGGACCAGAAGGTTATCCCCGGGATCTCCTCTATGCCATTTCGGAAAAGCCACGCGCTTTAACCGGTGATGTTTCCGTTGCTCTTGCTCAAAAATTCCTTAATAAAGCAACTGAACAGGAACAACCTTGGTTGTGCTTTGTTAGCATCTTGGAGCCTCACGATCCTTTTGTAACTTCACGCGAAGCTTACGAGCGCTATGATGTTGCATCTATTCCAGTACCTCCAAATTGGAATGACCCCCTGGACAACAGACCAGGTTACTACCGAAAAGCCGCTCGAGCCTTTAACCATTTGACTGAGAAAGAAAAAAAGGAGGCAGCAGCCGCTTATTTTGCTTCGATTACTGAGATCGATACCAAATTTCAGACATTAATCGATCTTGTTGAAAGTAAGGGTCAATTGGACAGAACAATTATCATTCTGACATCTGACCATGGTGAACTACTCGGAGCACATGGTCTTTACATGAAAAACGCCGGTGCCTTTGAGGAAGCATATAACGTCCCATTAATCATGGCCGGTCCGGGAATTGCTAATGGTGCTGTTAGTGAAGCGCGCGTAGGCCTGCAGGATTTAGCTCCTACCATACTCGATTTAGTCGGGCTAGAAACAATTGGAGCTCCCGATTCACGCTCATTTGAACCAGTCTTGAAGAATCCTGAAAAAAACGACCCTGACTATTCAACAGGCTATGCCGAATACTATGGAACTCGCTATTGGTTAAGCCAACGAATCTTGTGGGATGGGCCTTGGAAATTAGTGTGGAACGGTTTTGATTTTGACGAACTCTACAACCTTGATGAAGACCCCTATGAACTTCAGAATCTTAGTGAAGATCCCGCTTACCAAAATCGTCTTCGCCTTATGATGACGAAAGCATGGGAGAAAGTAAGGGAAACAAACGATTGGCCACTATTAAATGCAACCTACCCTGGTCTTCGAGTGGCTCCTTTTGGACCCAAGATTCTTGATTCTGAAGCAACCTCTCCGTAAAAAAAGTAAACATGTTGTAGCTGTAGAGGAGAGTAACTAATCCCAAAGAGATTATTTTCAACTCAGACCTGATCTGGCAAAACATAGGGAGATCGGTATTTACGTTTCAACATGGCATTGGCTTCATCGTCCAGGTATCGTTCTGTCTCTGGATTAAAATTTAGAGAGCGACCTAGACGGTAAGAGGTATTGGCCATGTGTATCAGGGCACAGCTTCGATGTCCTTCGAGGATGTCTCCAACCAAC
>CAZMUJ010000009.1:0-3287 GCA_964569605.1 uncultured Acidobacteriota bacterium | reverse complement strand
AAAAGCTGAGCATAGGCAAGCAGTTTCCGATTTGACTTGGGCTCTATTGAATTCTCGTGAATTTGCTTATAATCACTAGAGAGAATATGGGGTAATTACTTAAAGTCTATAAGTATTTAACTTGGTGTTTAAGGATTGATTAAATGAAAAAAATTGGTTGTCTTACTTGTACGGAAGCAGAATTAGCCCGGCGAGATTTCCTTAGGGTTGGTTCCATAGGGGCTTTGGGACTGAGTCTGAGTCGATTACTGGAGCTGGAGAGTGTAATGGCTGCTGACAGCCAAACAGCTTTAGGGTCAGGTAAGGCAGAAGCTTGTATCCTGCTCTGGTTGGGAGGCGGTCCTAGCCAAATGGACACCTGGGATCCTAAGGGAAACACCGGTTTTAAATCAATTTCGACTAATACCGATGGTATCCAGATTTCGGAGCTACTGCCGCACACGGCTAAACACATGGATAAGCTCTCTCTCATTCGTTCCATGCACACCGAGGAGAACAATCACCCACAGGCAACTTATTATGCACTGACGGGACATCGGCCCAACCCAGCCATGGATTTTCCCAGTTTTCCTTCTATTGTCAGTAAAGAACTTGGTCCGAGAGGTGAAATTCCTCCGCACATCCTTTGTCCTGGCTGGAGGTCAGGGGATGCCAAGCGCTACAACGATATATTTAAATCTGCCTTTCTTGGCCCTAAATATGACCCTATGATTTTGTCGGATCGCGGAGACAAAGGGATTGAGGTGTCTGATCTTGCATTGCCGAAATCTTTCCAGGTTGAGAGCCTTGAGAGCCGTAATTCTTTTCTCAAAATTGTGGATAGTTGGTATCGCAAGAAGGTTGAACTTGCGGAATTTTCCAATATGGACAGCTTTAGAGAGAGAGCTTTGCAGATGATTCTCTCTCCTAATGTTCGGGAGGCCTTTGATCTCTCTGCTGAATCGGACAAAACTAAAGAGGCTTACGGAAAACATAAATTTGGCCAAAGTGTTTTATTGGCAAGGCGCTTGGTTGAGGCTGGTAGCCGTTTTGTTACTGCTGCCGGATATGCTCATAATGTTTGGGACACCCATGGCAATAATGACGTGAAACATCGGGATGAGCTGGTTCCACCTATGGATAAGGCTCTTTCGGCACTAATGGAAGACCTCGATCAGAGAGGTCTTTTGGAAACAACGATTGTCATGGTAATGGGTGAATTTGGTCGGACTCCACATTTAAATCCCAACCACGGGCGCGATCACTGGCCGGAGTGCTGGTCCGTAGCCCTAGGAGGAGGGGGTATTCGGGGTGGACAGATTGTTGGAGCCAGTGACGAGACGGGTGGAGATGTGGCTGAGCGAATGGTGACGATGGGCGATCTACTGGCTACTGTTTACAAAGCCCTCGGAATCGATTGGCACAAGGAATTAATGAGCCCTACAGGACGTCCCATTAAGATCTCTAACTCCATAGATGACACAGATGGTATTCCAATAGAAGAACTTGTTTAGTGGGTTGGATCCGATACCCGTTTCCGTTTGAATACCAATCTGAGCTAGAAATTAACCGTAGGCCTAGATTGCCAAGCTTGAAAAAACTCCATTGACTCAGGTCTCAACGGAGTTTCTTGGTATTATTTATACAGATCAGATCTATTTGGGTGTTTGTTAGGATTTTAAGAGTGTCCTCTTCTCTTTTCCCTAAACTCATCATTTTTCTTTTTAGCGTCATTCTGATTTGCTCTCCTATCCAGGCAAGAAAGGATCCACCTCTTCCCGAACCAAGAGCCGATTATATTGTCCCTGTGGGAAGCAGGCAGGGTTCAACCGTGGAGGTGAGAATAGAAGGGCAGGCACTGGCCGACACCTATGCGGTTTGGACGGACTGTGAGGGTCTGCAGGCTAGTGTGCAGGAAGTGGCCGAGGTCGATCGCGAGATAACGGAAGGGGAGTATCTTCAAAAAAAGGAGTTGACCCACGAGGTCACTGTTCAGGTCAACATTTCCCCATTGGCAGAAGTAGGGGGGCACACTTTGCGGATGATTTCACCTCGCGGTATCTCGAATCCCATACCCTTTCGGGTTAGCTCCCAGATCGAGCCGGTTATTTCAGAAGATGAAAGTCAGACCGGATCAGGCAAACCAACCCAGGGACAGTTTGTGGAATACCCGGTGGCAATCAATGGGAAGATTAGTAAGGAAGTGGGAGGTGAAATTGATTACTATGGGTTTGATGTCGAAGCCGGTCGTGAGCTGTACTTTGAGGCGTTCTTTCATCGTCTGGTTGGTCTCGATGATTTTGCGGGGGGAGAGATCCTCCTTTACCTATACGAGCTTTCCCCAAGTTGGGTAGATCCCCATCGCCTTGAGAGAATCGCATTCAATGACGATCCAATCGTTTTACAGGGCGGTACGATTACGGGGAAGGATTCCCCTATCAGGCCTCGTCTGAAACATCGTTTTACCAAGTCGGGACGGTATCTAATTGCTGTAAAGGCTTTCGACGATCGAGGTGGTCCCGGGTTTGTCTACCAGCTTCGCATTGCTCTGCCAAAACCTCACCATCTAACGGCTAATTACAATGCGTCGTGGCCGTTAGCTCATCCGTTATCAGATCGGTGGATGGAACGAAGTTTTGACCAGTATGTTTCTGCTAGTCATATAGAGAAAATCTCGAGCCGAACCGTTTTATTGGAGCCTGCGGAACAACAGAATACGGAGCAAGTGGGTTCTGGCCTTGAGGGAGACTCTGATCCGAAGAAAGCCGGAGAGTCAAAAACTTCAGCATTTGATCCACTTAAGTCGGTAAAGACCTATTATGCGATTCAGGATTCTCAGGGTGAGGTTTCTGAGATTGAGTTACCCGCGATTGTAGAAGGAGTGATTGATCATTCTGGCAAGATCGATCTCTTTAGATTTAGGACTGAGTCAGGACAGGCGCTGGCTTTCGAAATAGAAACACCACTCGAAAAAATTCCTCGCTTCCATCCTTGGGTACGGATTTTAGACGAGAAACAGGAGATGGTATTTAGTTCCATCTACAATCGTGTTGAGGGAAACAATGTGATGCTCCAACGTTACTTAGAACCTAAAATGACTTATACATTTGAGCAGGATGGGGAGTACACATTACAGATCCGAGATATAACAAGTCGTTACAGTGGCCCTGATTTTTCCTATCGAGTTCTGATTCGCTCCCAGATTCCTCATGTCGGCAAATTAGAGTTGGATGCAGGTCATGTCAATCTGTTGCAAGGAGAAGCGAAGCGATTGACGGTGACGATTGATCGTGAAGAAGGATTTAAAG
>CAZMUJ010000008.1:0-18133 GCA_964569605.1 uncultured Acidobacteriota bacterium | reverse complement strand
TTGGGGACTTCTTCCTCTGGTACTCTTAGCTCTTTTACTTGGGGTGTTTTTAACATATGGGCCCCTTGGGCTCTTCCAATCCTCTTTCGCTCCAGTTGAAGAATTGACAATCGATCGCGCTGTACTGCCAAGACCACATCTCATCATTTTAGAAATAACTAATGGTGGGCCTAGTGCCGTAACTGTGTCCCAAGTAATGGTGGATGACGCAATCTGGAAGTTTTCAATTGACCCTTCTTCTAAAACCATTCCTCGACTGGGTCGAAGCCGGATTACGATTCCATATCCGTGGGTCGAAGGAAGCCAACACGAGGTCACCCTATTAACTTCTACAGGACTAACTTTCACCCATGAAATTCCAATAGCAACTACTTCGCCACAAATGGATTTCACTTTCATCTCGACCTTTGCCCTTCTTGGCGTTTATGCTGGTCTGCTTCCGGTGCTTCTGGGCCTTTTATTTTATCCTTTTCTTAAGGAACTCCCTCGAGGTTGGCTGAATTTCTTTTTGAGTTTAACCGTAGGCCTTTTGGCATTTCTGGCTTTGGATACCCTAGAAGAAGCCATCGAAACCGCTCAAAAAGTTGCCACTGCATTTCAGGGTATAGCTATTGTAGGATGCGGGGTAGCTCTCGCCCTTATCTCTCTCAGTTATCTCTCTCACAAAAAGCCCATTCGATCTGATAAAAGTAGCCCTGAAGGTCGCTACTGGATTTCTTTTCTAATTGCAGTTGGGATCGGCCTACACAACTTAGGAGAGGGGCTTGCCATCGGATCGGCTTACGCCATCGGAGAAATTGCTCTAGGAGCATTTCTAGTAGTCGGATTTACCCTCCATAACTTAACTGAGGGTCTGGGGATTGTAGCTCCAATCGCACGAAATCGAGCTTCGTTACAGCGCTTGCTATTACTTGGTTCAATTGCAGGTCTGCCAACTGTTTTTGGGGCCTTGATCGGAGGTTTTACTTATAATCCAGTCTGGATAACATTTTTCTTTGCTATCGGAGCCGGTGCTATTCTTGGGGTTATATATGAGGTAGCCCAGTTGGTCCTTGACCAAGAAAAATCTAGACACTGGGCTAATAGTTACAATGTGGTGGGATTTCTAATGGGATTGGCTATTATGTACGTCACTGGCCTCCTAGTGATAGCTTGAATCCATTCCACTTTTTTATGACGCTCAAATTCGTAAAAAACATTTCATGAGAGCAGAAAATCTCTAAGCAAATCACAACATTTGGAGTGGATAACCTAGAATTTGCTAATATGTTTCCTTGTGTAGGCCGGGACGTAGCGCAGTCTGGTAGCGCACCTGTATGGGGTTCAGGGGGTCGCGAGTTCGAATCTCGCCGTCCCGACCAATAAAGTCAACTACTTACGTGACACAAATAATGGGGTTTCTCCGATGAATATCGTACATCGTTTGGTATTCCTTTCTTTTCTGATGCTGAGCATCCTAACTACATGGGGCCATTCTTTTCTCGACGGTTCTTCCCGGGTTGGGAAAGTGGAACAAGAAGATTCGTTTTACCTAAGGGATCCCTGGGAAAAAACCTTTGAGTTGGATGGCGGAGAAGTATTTGAAATTTCAGTCAGTGTTGCACAACCTTCCCAGTTGCCCAAAAACGGACGCGTGGGAGTTAGTTGGACTTTGGTTAAAAGTGAAGTCGCCAACTTGCAGCTTTCTCAAAAACTAGCTAGAGAGCAAGACTTTGACGGAATATATACAAAACCCACTGCTGATTGGGGAAAAACCTTACACGCTTTAGACCCAGATGTTTATCTAGTCTACCGCGTCCCAGTCGTCGGACATTATCGGTTGAAAATCTTTCCTGTCGTCGATGAACCACCCGTATTTGAAGGAGTTCGCTGGGTTGAAGTGGGCACTGCTCCCCTTGTTTCCCCTTTCCCACGTCAGACTCCGTGGCCAACAGAGAAACACGTGCTCGTGGAAACCCAAATTAAGTCTCTTGAACTGGGGAATGATCCTACAGCCCCTTTTCAGGTAGAACAGGAACCGAACGACACTCCGGAGCAAGCACAAATTGTTATTTTGGGAGAAAGCAAGAATCTTCAACGGGTTTTGATCACGGGCGGTGCAGACGATGTAGAGTATTTCGACAACGGCAAAGTGGGACAATCTGGAGACGACTGGTTTCGCATTCATTATAACGGTGAGGAAACCCGCTTACTCACCTGCAATCTGACTTTGCCAGACCACACTTTGGCAGCACGACTGAGATTTTATGCCCTGCAGGAGGAAGAGGGCCACTTAAAACCACAACTACAAGTCACATCCCCTCTCTCACAACAATTATTGTCATTAAGCGAGTACACAAGAGGGAAAAATCAAAATGAGAGGGTTCATCAACAGAATGAGTCTCATCGTTCCGAAATCAGTCGATTACTAAAACCGGGAGTCTATTTTCTGCGAGCGGAGGCTAATGCTCCAGGTTATGAAATTGAATTGAGACTACTGAAGCCGGCTCCCTATAGTGACCCCCAAATGGCGGTGAAACAGGGACTCTATGATCACTTGGCCCAAGTGGATGCCTGGCTGACTAATCGTCCCCGTGGTGCGAGTGTCGAGCGGCGTATTAGGGACACCGGTAATCTTTTAGGAACTCACTGCATGAGCTGTCACACTCAAGCGGGTGTCTGGGGCTCAGCCGTACCTTTGGAGAAAGGCTATCAGATCGAAAACATTCAAAACTTTCGACGACTTGTTAATGTCATGTATGAATCTCTACGTCCCACAAACTATTTAAAAGAGGCCGCCAACAACACCAGCTTAGCCCCTTTGGATGTAGGGGATGGGCCAGCTGGCACACGCGTGGCCGGACACAATGTTTGCACACTGGAGCGGGTGGTTCCTCCCAAGAAGCTCTACTCCAAACAGGCCGTGCGAGCCGCCAACCACGTTTTGCAGACCTCAGACCCCAGCGGTATCAATGCAGCTGGGCCAGGATCCAATGTTGGTAAATCGGTCGTTTTCAGTTTCTCTGGGGAAATTCTAGCGGCGGCCTGGCATCGTACCAATCATCCCCGGTACTTTGCAGGAATGGAGGAGAAAGCTGGACTCTTGTTGAAAGTCGAACCAAAGTACAGTGATGATTTGTCCCACCGGATTGAATTTTTTCGTCGATTTTTCCCTTCTGATTATCTGTCCCAGCATGATAGGGCTTCCAAAATCCAGAATGGACTTCCTTCAGTAGCGTCTGTCTCTCTTAAAGCATCACATGTACAAGAGTCCGTTCCTTTGACAAAAAACGAGGAGGAAAAACCGGCAGAGTTTCCTTACTATGAACTTCTTTCTAAACAAGCAGCCCAAAAATTGTGGGGAAGCATTCAAAAACAGCTGGTTCAAGATGAGAATCGACTGAGATCTATCCAGAATGAGGACGGCTCTTGGGGGTTTGACCCTGGCCAGTTTGTTACCGAAGAACAAGTGTGGAAAACGAATGGAAAATCAGACCCTGCTCCCACCGCCCTGGCCCTGATTGCCTTAGAGGCTCTTGGTTACGATCAGAGAGATCAGTCTGTCGCCCTAGGAGTCAAAGCCCTGCTGGCAATGCAAAAACCTTATGGACTCTGGAATCAAAGTGCTCTAACTGGATTTGTTACTACAGGCTACGCTTTACATGCCCTGTCAAGGCTTTTCCCTGTATCTGCTGTGAGACCATCAACAGAGGATTTTGAAATCGCACCTGAAGAATCCCTTCTTACTACTCTGAAACGGGTGAGGAATCTTACACACACTGGAAAATCCACACAAATCGATCAGATGGTGAAAGCGGTCCATCACCCCAGCGCCCTCGTGCGCTATTGGGGAGTGATAGCTCTAGGAGGAATACATGACCCTCTCGGGGTCCCTGCTATTCTCAGAGCACTAGGAGATCGGGTCAAAATGGTTCGGGATGCTGCTGCTTGGGCTATGGAACAGAGTTTGCTTGACGATATCGGCTTTGAGGCCGTATTTAAAGCTTATGCTAACGGAAGTGATCGGGTTCGCGAATCACTACTCAAAGCTCTAGGAAGGAGAGCTGATACGGTGATGACTCAACCCAACTTTAAGTTGTCTGACCTGACTCGCCTGTTAGACCGAGCCCTGAACGACGACCCCCATCCAGGTGTACGAGCCTGGGCATCCAAAGCTGCCTGGCAGTGGTGGATCTGGAACCCCCCAATCCGTAATGCAATTCAAGATTCCTGGATACGTAGATTGCTTTCTCACGAAAAAAACGCCCTCGTAGAGCAGTGCATACGCTACCAAAGCCATGCTCTTTTTATTGCCAACGGCCACAAAGGAAATGCTAGTGAAAAACATCAATATCCAGAACTAGCATCACTTTTCCAGGGACTGGAAGCGGAAATTGACCGTCTTACTCTGCCCACTGAAACACGGGATCTTATAGCCAAGAGACTTACTCACATTGCCGCTACTTTTTACAACACATCCGGAGGTGATGGCGGCCCAGGTCAGATGGGGTATATTACTCCTGGGAGTGCAGAAGCTATTGGGAAAGCTATCTTAATTCACTGGGATAACAGTGAAAAACTGGAGGATCTTATCGCCATCCGGTTGTCCCTAGAGGCCGCTGCAGGAGTTCCATTCCCTGATCTACAGAATAGATTGACCCGCTACGCAATCGAGGGACCTGAACAACTAAGGACCTTGGCCGCTGCAGCTTTGGCGGATCCCAGTGCTGTCATGTTGCCTGGATCACAAGAACAGGTTCAACCTATGGTAGAGCAAATTTATAGGGGAGCACAGGACTACGATCGACGGAAGTCTCTGGCAGAACCAGTTTTGAATTTAATGAGTCGAACTCGTTGGTCCTTACCTCAAAACTCTGAACAACAGAGTATCCTCTATGGACTATTAATTCCAAGCTTTGATAAATCACCTGATGCAGCATCGATGGCCAAAATCTTGCTAGAAGCCGAAAAAGCATCCGGTTTATTGAGAGAGTTGAGTCCTGATTGGTTCATCGCCAAGAAGATGGGGGAAATGTTGGCATCTAACCCAGATCTACACTCAAAAAAATTGGTTCAAATTTTCCCCAAATCTGTAAAAAATCCTCTGGAAGCGCATTTCTGGTTGCCCAACCTGAATTGGTTGTCTACTTATGGTGATCCGATACCTGAATTAGTACCTTCTTTAATCGAGAAAAAATCTTCTCCCGAGCTCATTCTAGCGCGTAACTTAGGACTTCAGCTTCTTCTAGAAAATTTAAAGCCAGATACCCCGAATATTAGTCGACAAGCGGCTATCAAAATCGCCCACCTAACTTTCTATCGTCATAATCCCTTAATTCTGCAGGCTGTCAAAAAATTGCTTGAAACTGAGCCAAACACGGGTATCCAAGAGCAGGCCCGAAATCTTCTGCGTACAGATATGACGGTGAGGAGGTCAGAATTGAAGGTAGCCTTTGAAACCGAACCCATGACAGCCAAATTCAGGAATGATCAAGCAAAAGCCCTAATGCCTCCAGAATTCATCGCCAACTTCGAGTATTTTTCTGATTATGTAATGCCAGAACTCAATCGACCTCAACGTCAAGATGAAAAGGCTTGTATGCATTGCCACGGGATTCCGGGCCGTGTTCCATCTATGGAATTGGAGCGACCAGACGAGACAGGATATTTACCAGTAGCCAAAATCCTCAAAAATTACCTGATCCTGCAGGAGAGGGTAGATATCCAAGATATCGAAAAGAGTAAACTACTACGCAAGCCGCTCAATATCCAAACAGGACAGGAGGACGGTCATCAGGGTGGACGTCGTTATGCTCCCTTAGATCGTGGATATCAGATCATTCGGCGTTGGGTTTTGGACCAGTTAAGAGTAACTGAAAGCTTTATTGGTAAGACTACCCCCGAATTTTCTTTGGATTGACCTCTCCCCATTATGGGCTAAAGAAACAATTAATCTTTCCTAATACGGATAATAGTTTGAGTAAGCAGCTCACTAAAAGATTAACCGGTGAAATCTAATAAGGATCTTTGATTATGAAACTTCCTCTGTCTCTGCTTTTAGTTCTTTTATCCATAGTGGGATTATTGGTTGCCGGAGTTTTTACTTTACCCCAGACTGAGGAAACGACCGGGGTTACACACAACTTATTAAAAACTATGGATCAAGGTGGAACGGGCGAGCGTCATAGAGAAATACTTTGGTGGGGCTGTACTATTGGTGTTCTTCAAATAATTTTCTTCGTACTGAGTCTGGGTATCGGAATACGAGACAATAAACGTAAAAAAGCTGGTACTTGGCTGGCTTTTGGTGGGCTTTGCTATGCTGGGATTTTCGTTCTAATGGTAGCCTACTATCAATCTTATCTGATGGACCCTTCTTTCATACTTTTTGGTCTTCCTGCTCCTACCACAGTAATGCTTTTCCTGCTTTGGCCTTTCCCTTTTTTCTTCGTAACGCTCTATGTATTCCGTTTCAAGGATTGGATTTTCAGTCCCGACGATCTGATTCAATTTAAACAGATCCGCAACCGCTTATCAGTCGACTTAAAAGAGGATCGCTAGTGGAACAGGAGTCGAGTTCGATCATCCTAATCTGCCTACTGTCGTACATGGGGCTGTGTGTGGGAGTAGGATTGTGGGCATTAAGAAAAACTCAATCCAGCCACGATTTTTTCATGGCAGGACGAGACCTAGGTATGCTTGTAACGGCCTTAGCTGTCTTTTCAAGCACAATGAGTGGATTTGGATTTGTTGGAGGCCCTGGACTCGTATATCGAATGGGTATGAGTTCCATCTGGATGGTTGTAAGTATTGCTATCGGCTACTGTATAGCTTTCTTCCTTCTGGGTAAACGAATACGCTTACTGGCCGAATTAAAGGAGTCAATTTCTCTCCCCGATGTTGTTGCTTCTCGTTACAACAGTCAAAGTTGTCGATTTCTAACGGCTTTGGCAATTCTTCTGGGAGTTATGGGGTATTTGGCAACTCAGATCCTAGCAATGGCAACCGTAATGCAAGATATCCTGGCCCAGACTGGAATAGGTCACATTCAGATCGAGTTCTGTGTAGTGATTTCCTGTGCAGTTCTAGCTTTTTACTGTGTCACTGGTGGCATTATTGCCTCCGTCTATACTGATTTAGTTCAGGGATTAATCATGGTTGTTGCAGCGGTCATGGTCCTTTTGACGGCCATCAGTGTCATGGGAGGAGGAATCGGTGAGATTACAGCTACAATTGCTGCCGATGACTCAGAAGCGATGAGTCCCTGGGGAACTTTAGGCATAGTAGGATGTCTGTCCTGGTTTTTCGTCTTCGCCATGGGAGTTTCTGGCCAACCCCACGTGATCACCAAATTAATGATGAATAAACGTGTTCAGGATGTCCGATACATCCTACCCATCTCCGTATTGAGTTATTCACTTTCTGCTCTGTTATGGATTAGCATTGGTCTGGTTATGAGAGCTCTGGTAGTGAAAGGGTCTCACCCCGAACTACTTACTCCTGATGCAGCTGCACCCCAGTTCCTTCAATTTTATGCCCATCCAATCCTGGCAGGAGTTGTTTTTGCTGGCCTGTTCGCCGCAATCATGTCTACAGCAGATGGATTCTTAAATATAGGGGCAGCTGCGATCGTACACGACATTCCTCGGTCATTTCGCGGAAGATCTTTGAACAGAGAACTGTTCTGGGCCCGAATAGCTACCGTAGTGATCGCTGTTATCGCCTCTCTATTTGCTCTCTACTCTGGAGATCTGGTAGCACTCTTGGGGGCTTTCGGCTGGGGAACATTTGCTGCTGCTCTGGTCCCAGCCGTAGCAATTGGTTTCAACTGGAAAAGAGCCACAGCACTTGCGGCTAATGTTGCTATAGCCTCCAGTCTCATAACAAATTTCTCCATTAAGTTGTTAGAAATCCAGCTGCCATATGGAGTGGACACTGGTGCATTTTCCCTGATGCTGTCATTAACCCTCTTTTTCGGTATCTCCCTCCTTTCCAAAGCTCCTGAACTAGACCCCCAGCTAGAGGCTGTTATGGATCTCTAGAACTAGTGTCTTCCAATTACTAGACAATTTTGACAGGCTCCCAAACATTTCTTCAGTGTTTTTTTGTTAAAAAAGAAGAGACTAGTTCCGATATCTAACCAAAAAACCAGTCTTTCATTGACTAGACTAAGCTATCTTTGAGGGGGCTTCTGGTTTGGGGTGGGATTCGACAGTATTAAGGCACGAAAAAAAACCGCCGCCGTCTGCCCCCTCAGTTTCGTTTTTAAGGACAAATCCATTTTAATTTTTAAACACAGATATGTCTCAAAAATTTCTAAACAAAAAACAATCCTGCAATGTTTATTTATTTATAAGTAAGTATATTTAATGTCTCATAATTCTTTTATTCAATCTCATACTCAATGAGAAAAAGGGAATTAGAGGCAAATATAACAAAACAACCTTACCCAATCCATGCCCACCTAGAACACTAAAGGTAAGTATATACCCTGAACTGGTGTTTATATATATACCAAAGGTAAGTAAATGATATCTTGCTCCAGTGAAAAGGGGTGGATTTTATTGTGAAATGAGAATGTAGATCAGATCAAAGATCTAAATCTGTCAAAAAAACAACGTCGACTGTTTGGCAATAGAAGGTAGAGCTTATGTCTCGAGCACAGTTCAAGTCACCCTCCGATTCGGAGCCTGTGCAGGTTTTTTAATTTACCAAACAAGACAAATTTCCATATTCAAGTCCAAATCATAGAATGGAATATTTAGTGAAATCTTCCCTTTGCAAGAAGCGTTTAGATAAATCGCGCAACAAATCACTTTGTTTGAAGAGTTTTCTAATTCTCTCTTTTCATTTGCCCCTTGACTGGATTCTTTTTCCTGTCACCTGACAACATGCGCTGAATTTTATTCTTGAGCTTAGCGTCATCCCGCGCAAGCCTCCAATTCTCCCTCCATGTAACACCAGGCCAACCTTTGGGAATTGGAACTCTGAGACCATCAAGTTCACGGATTGTACTTTCATCCAAGGACTTATGTTTTTGATCTGAAAATTGTTCTTCACACATCCAAACAATATGCCTACGATGCAAAACTTCAGCCGGAGTTCTACGCTTTTTGATGGGTAGCAGCTCAGTATCGTCCCTGGTTTTGACCAGCTCATCAATATCTGATGACCTACGCTGGACAGGTAAAAAAAACCAAATGGCTTCAGCAATGAGACAACACATGTTTTTGGGTACTTCATGAGCTTTGAGCCTATCCGCAATACCGTCCTTACCCGCAAGTTCCCATCTCTCCCAATTAGAGGTGCGTCTGTCACGGAAAATATCTTTCTGGTAAGCTGGATTATAGTAAAGCTCCCGCAGGGCTTCTCGAACAACTGCTGTATCCATGATCATCTGCCATTCATCGGGAGGATTACACTTGGGTCTTGGGAGTTTAGTCCACGCCTTAAGAGTTTTCTCAATTTCCGTTTGAGCCTTAAATTCATCGCCTTTTAACAACATTTTTTTCAGACTCGGACTCGGAAGTCCAGGGAAGCTTCTCAAAGCTCTCCGTTGAACTTGGATTTTGACGTACTCTTTCCGGACCTGTTCTTTGACTTCGCTATAAAATTCCTCAAAACCTGAAAAGAACAACCTCTCTCTCCTTTGCCTAGAGTCAGACTATCATCTAAATTCTAGCTAAGTGGGACAAAATTTGAAAAAGAGAAAATCGCGTGACGAATTAAAGGAAGGTAGTTTTTTTGATCACAACCCTTCCGAAAAGCTTAGTTCTGGGAATTCAAATCCAAACTTCACCGACTCCAACGGAAAGTTTGAGCTAACTCATTTCGATCTTTTTTTCCAACTCGATCTGTTGGGGCAAATCAGCGTATTGCCAGCCACCACTACCAATTGGGCGGCCGATAAAACTCTCCACTTCAAGGCTCACTGAAAAACATATCTAAGTGCAGAATACAACAAGGAACACTTATTACAATTGTTACATCAATTGACATGATTTGAGGTGTCTTTTAAAGCTAGTGCTCTGGCGCCAAACACATTGACTTAGAAACAGTTTGCATCTTCTGCGGTATAACGAATCATCTCCTTGGGAAATTCTTGTTTGATTGCTCTCGACAACGCACGAGCATTTCCCTCCGTACGAACAGTAGAAAAATCAGGGAGCAATAGAGTAAAGCAGTACTTCTCATCAAATTCATCAATGCGCTTTTCACCATGAAGATACCGTCTCCAGTCGTCTTCTAAATTCTTCCACTTCCAGACTGAATTGATTTCATGCAGCCACATCTTGAGAGTGTAATCCTCCATTCCAAGATGGCCTGTCAACTGTTCATAAGTAATTGGAAATCCAGGAGATTTATTATTTACGGACACATTAAAACCTAGTTCTACTGCCACTCTGGTGATATCTCGTACCAACCACCTTAAGTCTGCTGTGCCAGGACGATTCTCTACCATCTTTTCGCTTTGTGTTCAAAAAATTTAATCACAACTAGGGATGGGATCCTGTATTTAAAATTGTGGGTCTTAGCCAAAAGATTGAGCCTTGCTTAGAAAGTCTGTTAACTAACAACGATCCAACCTTTTTGTCAATTTTCAAGAAGTTTGAGGGGCGAGCATCAATACCCTCAAGACTCATAGGGAAACAGCCAACCACCCAGGGGCCAGAACGATCTGGGAAGATCGGATCTGAATGGAAGGCTAAATCCCACTTAAATTGTATATGGTAGAAATCGCATATGAAAGAGGCGGACAATATAGGACGGTTTACTAACAAGCCGACTCCTATTCACTATTATTTGGAACCTACTACTTTACCCACTAGTATCATACATCCTCTTAAAAATCCTCACAGGAAGGAAGTAAGGGGAAATGGCCTGTGCAAGATTTTCTAGGGATTTATGGACTGGAATTCTTTGCGGGTTTCCACCTTCTGGCTAAACGTTGAGCAACCGCTATTTGTTCCCTACTCATATTGGCAGATACAGTTTCTTCAAGCCAAACAAAAGCCTGTTCTCTGGTTCGTTTAGAGGATTTGGAAGTTGCTAAGTTCGACCACATGTAAGCTAGCACGTAGTCCTTAGGGACACCCTTTCCATAATAGTACAATTGTCCAAGGCTTAATTGGGCATCGGCAAAACCCTGCTCGGCAGATTTTCGATACATCTGAGCAGATTCGTTGTAATCTTGAGGAACTCCGTTACCCTCGTAATACATTTTTCCGAGCCAGTATTGGGCAGTTGCATGATTTTGTTCGGCTCCTTTTCGAAACCACTTGAGGGCCTCTTGATCGTTCTCACTTACTCCTATACCCCCTTGATACATGATCCCCAGAAGAAATTGAGCATCAGCTTTACCCTTCTCGGCAAGCGGAAGTATTTCTTCGAATCGAGGTTCTTTTACTCCCGGATCTACAGCTTGCGAATAACCACTAATCACAAAAAAACCAAAAGCAATAAGAAGAAATCTTATCTTGTATAAGGAGTTTTTCATCAGAAAACCTTCCAAAAACCCAACAGTCAATTTTAAAGTCTGTAATCTATGGACAATGCTAGCATTAGGTAAACAGCTGGACAAATTTGATCAAAGTGAGTTGAAACTTTGTCGACTTCAATCCTGCATTCTCAAACAAAAGAAACACAACCTATTTAGGGTGGATGATTATTTTTCTGGAAATGTAGGGTTTGAATTGTTGCCGAGGTTTGGATGGATTGAACGAGGCTCAGGACTGTCAAGGGTTTCAACCACTTTCTCACCAGCTTTCTTCCAATCCAGAATCCCACAAAATTGACCAGTATTGTAACCGTGTTTGATAAACTTCTCAGCAGCGCGCGCCGCGCGCCCTCCAACCATTCAGTAGAAAACAACCCGAATATTTTTAGGAATAGTTTTCATTCGTTTGTCAAGTTCTGACATGGGTATATGGATAGCACCTGGGATTGCCCCATGTTGTTTGATTTCCGAATCTTCTCGAACATCAATCAAGAGGAATTCTTCAAGACTTTCAATGTCCTTTTTCAGTTCCGAAATAGCAATTCGTTCAACTTTTTTGTTCTTGTCTACCGTCTTCTCAATATCCCGTAAAGCAGGGGATACATAATCGATGACAAATGAAATAGAAAGAGAAAAAAGCAGTAACTTGCACAAACCGTTCTTCATTAGAAGCTGTCCCAGTAAATGGTAAATTCTGCGGTCTAGGGCTCACCCTAATTGATCATGCTAACACTGGATAGTAGAACTGGACAAATGAGAGTACTTAGATTTCTCCTGAGAAAAACTTACTAAAGAATAAGAAGAAACCAGAAGAAAAAAAGCTAGATATCAATCAAGAAATTGACGAGAAAAAGTTAATCGTCTCCTCAACAGTTTCTCTAAGTGCTGCAGGCAAGATAGTTTCACGGTAAGGATGAATTGCCCCGAAGGTATGGTTAGTTTCCGAAATGAGTTTCAATCGAGACATTGGAACCCATTCGTGAAGCATTTGAGCGTCTTCTACCCCGACCGTATTGTCTTCATCACCGTGGACAACAAAAAGAGGAATTTGAAGGCTTCCCGCTGCCCGTGAGATATTGAGTCTTTCCCTGTTCGATTGAAAGTCTTGGAAAAACTGATAAAAAAGCGGCATTTCCTGTTTGGTTCGACTGTTCTTTATGGTTAGAACACCAGATTTTTTCCATTTTTCAAGATCGGCACCACTTGGAAATCGGGATTCAAAATCAGCAACTGAGGCCCAGGTAGAAATAGCTCGAACCCGCTTATCCTCACTAGCCTTAATTAGACTAATACCTCCCCCACGACTATGCCCAATTAGAAATATCAAACCGTTAATTCGGTAACCTGATTCTTCTCTTCCTTCAGTCCAGTTCAACACCTCTTCTAAATCATCCAGCTCCTTACTAAAATTGTTTTCTCCAAATGCTTGAAGATCTGGAAAATCTATTGGGTTCTCGATGCTTCCTCCATTGTGAGAGAAATTGAATTTGACAAAAAAGAACCCGGCCTGGGCAAATTTTTCAGCAACCAGTTCCCAAGGCCCCCAATCTTTAAATCCCTTGAACCCATGACAAAAGATTACGGTAGCCTTCGGATTATCTTCCCAAAAAGCATCCAAAAGAATTGATTTTTTCCCGAACCGCTCAAGAACGAAGTTTTTGGTTGTTTTCATATCAAATAACCTCAAAGTATTGCTGGGTCAAGGAACCTTTTTCCCTTTTAACAGTTTAAGTATTTTATAGAACACACTGGACACGCCACTATCTTTTCCTTTTTCCCAGTTTGGTTGCTGTAATCATATCTTTGATTTTCGATTCAAGCTCCAGTTCAGATTGTCTCTATGTGTTGCTTGTGATAGTTTTTATCTTCAAATGCTTAGATTACAATATTTTCCACTTTTCTTTCTTTTTACTTGCTGTTTACCACAACCGGATTCTTCCCCTGTGACCCCCCAGGTACTCGACATCTACTTTATTGATGTGGAAGGTGGCCAGGCCACACTCATCGTAACTCCCGATGGCGAGTCTATGTTAGTGGATTCTGGGTATCCAGGTTTCGAAGGACGTGATACCCAACGGATTATGGAAGCTTTAGACCTGGCGGGTCTAGAGAAGCTAGATTACATGCTCATCACTCACTACCATGGAGATCATGTGGGGGCTGTTCCAGAACTCGTCAAAAGGGTTTCTATTGAGACGTTTATTGATCATGGCCCAAACCAAGAAGACCAGCCAAACCCAAAGAAAATTTATGAAGACTACGTAGAGATTCGTAACAAGGTTAATCATATTGAGGCTAAACCAGGAGACCGTTTACCTCTAAAAGGAACTGAAATCGTAGTCCTAACGGCGGCAGGTAATGCCCTCGCATCTCCCCTCGAAGGTGCAGGAGATGGGAACCCATTATGTGTCTCAACAGACTTGAAGGACGATGATCCGACAGAAAATGCCCGATCCTTAGGATTTTTACTTAAGTTTGGTGATTTTAGTTTTATCAACCTCGGAGATCTGACTTGGAACAAGGAGTTGGAGTTAGCGTGCCCCAGAAATTTAGTAGGTGAGGTCGATGTTTATCTCTCTACCCATCACGGGCTACCTAGCTCAGGTCCTGCAGCCCTAGTTCACGCTCTTCGTCCTCGAGTTGCAATCATGAACAATGGATCTGAAAAAGGTGGTTCTCCGGAAGCCTGGAAAGTGATGACGACCGTTCCTGGTTTCGAAGATTTGTGGCAACTTCATTACTCCTTGGCAGGTGGAGATGAGTACAACTCTTCGGAGTCCTACCTGGCCAACCTGGAGGTTGCACCTGAAGATGTCCTTCCATCAGACCATAAGGGTCATTGGATTCATCTCTCCGCCAAAAAAGATGGCTCATTTACCATTACCAACAGTCGGAACAACTTTAGTAAAACCTATGGAGTCCAGACGGAAAAATCACAGACAGAAACTGCATTGTAAGGTTTCCAGTTACCCCAAAAAAGACCGATGAGGAAGTACTCAGCTATCTAACTGCTGAATGGGATTTATTAATTTTATTCTATTGCAATTCGCATACTCCTCACACCTACTGTTGTGGACCAAGGGAGTTCCGTAAAACTATATTAAGTCTCAACTAATGATATAGGTTCTCGTTCCAGCCTACAATGAAGCCAAAAACTTATCGAGGCTACTTACTCAGATCGATTCTGAGATGCGAACTCAGAAACTGGATTATCGCCTACTCGTTGTCGACGATGGCAGCATTAACGATACAGCGACAATCTTAGTGAAAGCCAAGAAAAAACTTCTTTCAACAATGATCTCCCACTTTATTAATCGAGGACTTGGCGAGACCGAGCGTGATGCGTTTGAGTTTGTAGCATTTAATTGTGACCCTTCCGACCTGATTGTTCGTGTAGAAGGTGATGCGACTTATTCTCATATCGTAGCATCCGTTTGTTCACGCACAGAAACTATGAAACGAGCAAGTAAGCTTGGGGTACAGTTGGTCAAGTGATTCAATACACGATTCCCCTCATGAAGGCTTACCGAAGCTCCGTTAATACTGAGAAAAACTTTCCTGTTTCAAAACGGTGTGCCGACTCTATCATTAATCTTCCAGTCTCAGGATATTTCCGGACAAGAAAGGCAGAAAAGACGGTGAAGGTCATGAAGGATCTGTCCCTCAAGATAGAGTGATTTGGCACGCCCGGCAGGATTCGAACCTGCGACCTACGGATTCGAAGTCCGGCGCTCTATCCAGCTGAGCTACGGGCGCACCGATGGGGTGGGCGACGGGGATCGAACCCGCGGCCACAGGAACCACAACCCTGTGCTCTACCAACTGAGCTACGCCCACCACAATCCCAATCTTCCCTCATGATGGAGGGACCTTAAATTGTACAACTGATACCCCAGCCACGACAATTCGGAAGAGCTATCTTAAAAAGAAAATTTATTGCTCAGTTTTTGTCAAAAAAAATAGTTCCCTCGAAAATAGAGTCTATTTTCCAATCACCAATATTGTTTATGCTATCAGAAAAAACAATCCTCACGCTTCTCAACTGGCACTAAGGGAACACATTTTCTAGTGTCCGATTACCTAATCCAAAAACTTGATTGATTCAAGTTTGAATTCTTCTTCAATCCATGTAAGTCTCTTTTGTTCAGTTACAACCCTTCTAAGAGACACCAACTGCCTTAATCAAACAATATCAATTTAGAATCAATGACTAATACCCAGAGAATCACTGGAAACAGTGTATTGAGAAAATAGACCGCGTTAGCACTACACGATACACTGAAACACATCCGATACAATAATATAGCCTTCACGACTTATTTAGAGACACCTATTGGAACAATGGTTGCAGTGGCTACTGAAGAAGGACTTTTTCTTCTTCAGTTTGCCGATTCTAAAATGCTGGAAACTCAACTTAATTGCCTTAAAATGAATCTGGAGCCAATACCTAACCCGAGTAACCATTGCTTTCTAAAGAAAACTAATAGAGAGTTACAAAGATATTTCAGGGGTAATCTTACAACCTTTTCTGTTCCCTTAGTCATTAATGGATCTGACTTTCAGCGTTCTGCTTGGAATTTTTTGAGAAAAATCCCTTATGGGGAGACACGTTCTTATAAAGATCAAGCACAAGCCATTGGACGTCCAAACACCCAACGGGCTGTAGGTTGCGCCAATAGTTCCAACCGTCTGAGCATCTTGATTCCTTGCCACAGGGTCATCTGTAGCAACGGTTCTATGTCGGGATATGCGGGAAAGGTATGGAGAAAGAGTTTTCTACTTGATCTCGAGAGAAAACAACACTCGCTGCGACTGTAAGCAACATTATTCTTTCCGGAAAAATTTAATCCAATAGACGCAAACTAGCTAAATAAAGCCTTATAATAGAAGGCATTCGTATGTGCGAAAGTGGCGGAATTGGAAGACGCGCCAGATTTAGGATCTGGTGTCCCTAGGACGTGGGGGTTCGAGTCCCCCCTTTCGCACCATCTTTGTTTTCAACAACTTACAAAGATTTTGGGATTCTCCCAGTTGCACATAAAGAGTGCGTTTTGGCCCGGTTGTCACTAAATTGTCCCCGTTAGCGTCCATGGTGTCCCCTGGCTTATTTAAGCCAATCTTTTTACAGGCCATCGCCCAACTTTTTCGAAAATCCTTTATTGGATTCCCGGTGACGACCGATCGCTCAGACCGAAAGTAGAAGAATAAGTGCTTGCATCCAGGGAACTTTGTTAGCTTTCAAATCGGCCAGTGGATAAAATGTATCTCGCCAGCGGATACCGCCTCGAACATATGTCAGAATCGTAGCACGCCAGAGAATGTAATTAAACAATAGGACCGCCACGGGATACCAAAAGACACTTGAATAATGGACACCTATTTCGCTGGCACCCGTTAAGAAAATGATTATCAGCAGGAGGAGAATGACACCATAAAGCCAGCGCGTGACACCCGTGGTCAGAAAAACAGCAACCCAGGGACTAAACAAACCAACCAGTAATAGCAGGGATCCCATGAGGACAAAGCTAAGGCGATAATCGAGACCAGCCAGGGCATTTTTTTCCAAGCCAACCATTAATTCTTTCAGCGAGGCATACCAGGGAACCCGAATCTGGTCCGATCCAACAACTAGTTCCTGCGCAAATCCGTGTTGCTTAATGATCTTGCCAAGTTTCACATCATCGTCTGGCCGCATGGCAATCGGTTGGTGCATCCCGCATTCCCGGTAGGCTTCAGACCTGACCAAATTAAAGGCACCAATACCGACGTGGGCATCGCTATTTGGATCCGACACTTTCCAGACACGAAAATAGAGGGAAAACAAAGTTCCAAAAAGTGTCACAAACGCTTCCAATAGCCGACTGGGCATCGATACCTCAGGCGTCATGGTGAGATGATCCAACTGGCGTTGTTCGCTGTAGGCCATGGCCCGTCGCAAAACGAGCGGCTGAATAATAATGTCCGCATCGGTAAAGAGCAGGTATTCGCCTCGGGAACGTTGCGCTCCGAGCTGCAGGGCATGGTTCTTCCCCAGCCAGCCAGCTGGCAGCTCTTCCAGGTGAACGACCTCTAATACCGGTTGTTGCTGGGCCAGGCGATCCAGAATTTCACCTGTGTCATCCGTCGACCGATCATTGACAACAACCAGTTCCAGGTTGGGATAGTCAAGTTCAAACCAGGAATTCAGCGCAGCCTCGATATCACGGGCTTCGTTACGAGCTGCCACCACAATCGATATCGACGGCAGCTCATCTCCAGTGCCCACGGGATGGTCACTTAACCGCTGCAACTGGCTGCGGTTGATGGCCAGTCGCCAGATGAGCAGCAAGACAGCCGCTAAATGCACCGTTGCAATCCAGAACCAGAGAGTCATCCAGTTAATCATGTGTTGAGTTTTAAGACCCGGCGAGCATTGTCACGGTAAATCTTCGGCTCAACATCTTTCGGCAACTGGAGCTTCTGCTCAAACAGCTCAAATTGGGGGACTGGTTGCTTGGGAGCAGCCTGGCCAAGATTAGCAGCAGCAATCAACGAACCTGCAGAAAGTGCCACGCGGCGATGAAACTGGCGGCGGTGAAGGGTGCTAGATTTTTTCGAGGCTGGTTTCATGAAGAAGGCTCCTGAACATGTTCATGGCTGACAAGTGAGTTCTATTCT
>CAZMUJ010000007.1:0-22649 GCA_964569605.1 uncultured Acidobacteriota bacterium | reverse complement strand
CCACCATGAATTCTTGAATCTCGACACTATTGTCTGCATGAGCTCCTCCATTTAGTAGATTCATCATCGGCAGGGGAACCTGGCAGACATTTGGCCCACCGATGTGTTGGTAAAGAGGGATACTTAGATGGCTAGCTGCTGAACGGGCACAGGCAAGTGAGACAGGCAAAATGGAGTTAGCCCCAAGTTTGTTCTTTGTAGCAGTGCCATCCAACTCAATCATGATCCGGTCCAGATTAGATTGATTTGTGACGTTTTGACCAATCAGTTTGGGTGCGATAAATTTTTCTATGTTGGAAACTGCAGTTTTTACTCCTTTACCTCGATAGCGTGACTTGTCTCCGTCTCGCACTTCAAGGGCTTCATGTTTTCCAGTTGAGGCTCCAGAAGGGACCGAGGCTCTTCCCCATCCACCACTTGCAGTTAAAACCTCTGCTTCGACGGTAGGATTCCCTCTGGAATCGAGAATTTCTCTGGAAACGATGCTAGTTATCTCGGGCATTATTTTTTTATCTCCTTAGCACTGTTTTTCTCAAACTTCACGTTCAGATAACAAAGCTTGCGATTGAAGGGCTGTAACGGCAGTAACTAGAATGATGTCTTCTACCGAACAACCACGACTGAGGTCATTGATTGGTTTTTTCAAACCCTGAAAAATTGGTCCAATAGCTCTAGCTCCCGCTAATCGCTCCGTGAGTTTATAAGCGATATTCCCTGCCTCTAGACTTGGGAAAATTAGCGTATTGGCATGACCTTTCAATGGGCTGGTTGGGGATTTTAGCTTTGCAACTTCTGGCACTAGAGCAGCATCAATCTGAAGTTCTCCGTCAATTAATAGATGTGGAGCACGGGCCTTAGCGGTTGTAACCGCCTCAATTATTCGATTTGCAACTGGGTGGGAAGAACTGCCAGAGGTCGAAAAAGAGAGTAGGGCAATGCGAGGTTCTGTTTGTAGATAAAGACTCGTATTGGCGGCTGAAGCGATAGCAATCTCCGCGAGTTGTGCCGGTGTTGGTTGAGGGACAACGGCACAGTCGGCATAGATAAGAGCACCATTCTCACCCCAGATGGAGTCGGGAATTATCATTATGAAAAAACTTGACAAGATCGACCTATCTGAACGTAGGCCTACACATTGAAGAGCAGCTCGCACAGTTGTTCCTGTGGGAGTGATTGCACCTGCAACGCATCCATCATATTCTCCCTGAGCTACCAATAAGGAGCTGAAGTAGAGAGGATCCTGAGCTAGTTTAAGAGCTTCCCGGTAACTCATCCCTCGGGCACGCCTTCGCTCGTACAAAATGGTAGCTAATTCTTCTAAATTGGACGATTTTGAAGGATTAATAATTTTACAATCGGGTTTGAGACTCAGACTTCGGGCGGTCCCTTCAATGTTGGAAGGGTGGCCGATTAGAGTAGGGTATCCTAAGCCGGACTGTGAAATCTTGTGGGCTGCTTGAAGAATTCTAGGGTCGGATCCCTCGGGGAAGACAATTCTCTGAGGGTTTTCTTTCGCCCGCTCGATGATCCGTGCCGGCAGCGTCATGGCGGCCAATGTTGACCGTATTTTCATCGTATGTCAAGACTACAGTGGTTCCCAATGTGAGCCCCTAGCAGTACATTGGTTCTTTATCCATTAATCTTTTTTTAAAGTACTAGCTACCTTGCTCAAGACGGAGTTTAATCCGATCAACACTGAGTTTGTTTTCGCTAGTTCCCGTTAATTCATAGGCCTTTTTGTAATAGTCTAATGCCCTTTTGTATTGATTTGTTTTTTCACAAATATAGCCTAGTCTATTAAAACTTTTCCCTCTGTTTTGAGATTTCAGACTAATGTTTTGAAGAAAAGCTTTTTCAGCTTCTACCAGATTTCCAGAAAAAAGGTAGGCTAATCCAAGATTAAACCAGGCCTCTGCATTTTCAGGAAACTTGGCTGTATAGATTGAAATTGTTTGAGTTGCTTCCCTATAGTGCCCATTTTCGATTTGTTGAATGCCTTTTTGGTAGCTCATCATACTTAAGAACCGAATCGCTTCGTCTTGTTCGGAATCGTATTCTAGAACCAGTTGTAAGTACCGCTCGGCAAGTTCGAGATTATTAAGGTGATAATGGGCTAAACCTAACTGTAGTAGGTCTTGAGGAGTTATTCTGTGAATCTCAGCAGCTTTTTCAAAGTCTGAAGCTGCTTTTTCGTATTGTTGATGGTTGTAGGACGCACTACCTCTAAGTCTTAACAGGTCATATCGATCCTTAGGTGATTGTGTGTATGGAAAGGCCTGAATCAGGATTGAAATTGCCTCTTCAAATCGGTGTAAATTGTAATAAGCTTGAGCCAGGCCAAGATATGTCTCAACGGCAGTCTGTTTGAGTTGGAGAGCTTGTTGAAGCTCCGATATAGCGTGTTCATACTCTCGTAGTTGAAGATAGGATAATCCCAAGATTCTATGACCGCTTTCATAGTCAGGATATTTTTTAACTAGTGGTTCAAATTCATCAATTGCTTGGCGATATTCTTTTTGCTTGAAGAAGGAAAGTCCTTTCATATAGTCGCCTTGCGGGAAGATCCAATTACCCCCAAGAAGGATAAATAAAAGAACACGACCTGCAATGTTCAAAAACACTTGTTCCATGGAGATTTTACCTAAAGAAACTTTTCCACCGTTCTCGCTCACTTTTAGTGGGAATGGCAATATTTTTGACCTCGATTTGTTTGAGTAAATCGAACACATCAATCATCACATAGTATGGAACGTTTGGAAGGGACTCAATGATTACAGGTTTTTCTGGAGTTTTTTCTATTTTCCCTTGAATGTATCCTCCGATTTCTTCTAACGAATGGATCGGATTTTTATCCACTTGAAACTGACCTTCTCCTTCTATTTTGATATGGATTGCTTCCTCAGGTTGAACATCAAGCTCCTTAGGGTCATCCTCTGGATATTGAAACTGTAAGCCTCTATTGGAGGTAAATACGGCTGTCAGCATAAAGAAAATAATGAGCAAGAAGGCGATGTCCGCCATGGAGGAGGTAGGTACTTCAGAAGGTTTTCGCTCTCCTAGTTTTCGGAAAGCCATTAGTTGTCCTCGCGAGGGCGGATCCTTGTAAGCAGACCAATGTTCCGGACCTCGTTGTTTCGAAGAGCCTCTAAGACATTGTCCACAGCTTGGAAGGAGACGTTTCGATCAGCTTTGATCAAAAATTCCTTGACGGGAGCCTGTTGGACAATAGCTGCAGCGCGCTGACCGATTTCTTTGGGTGAACTCATGAGCTCAGACTCTTGTTCTCCATCTGAAAACCACAATTTTCCGGTGTCCTGGATCGCTATGATGGCGGCTCTATCAGTGACTTTGGTTTGTATGAGTGAGGCTGGGAGAGCTATGTTAGTTCGCTCTGGAGAAAAAGAGGTGGTCAACATGAAAAAGATAATGAGTAAAAAGGCAATGTCCGCCATCGAAGCAGTAGGGACCATTGGAGCAATACGGTTAATTCTGTATCGCATGGTTTATCACTCTAAATGTCATCTCCGATTGAATGGAGTGACTTTTGCTACTATCTTTCAACCTCGCTGAAAGTCTCAAGAAGCATAGAAGCACTAGTTTCCATGTCTAGAGAATAGTTGGAGACTTTATTTGTGAAATAGTTATATGCCGTTTGGACCGGAAGCGCGATTATGAGACCAGTTGCAGTTGTTATCAAGGCCTGAGAAATTCCCGAAGCTACAGCCTGTGGCTGTCCCAGTCCAACCTCTGCAAGAGCACTAAAAGCCGATATCATTCCCACAACCGTTCCAAGAAAACCAAAGAGTGGGGCAACATTTGCCAGAGTAGCTAAAATCCATAGTCCCCGTTCAAGCTTGGAGACTTCGTGAAGAGCAACGCTTTCCATGGCTTTCTCGATTTCCTCGTTTGATTTTCCATATCGCAAAAGTCCTGATTTCAGAGTTGTAGCGACTGGATGATCATACTTTTCACACACTTCAATTGATTGATGAAGGTCGGATCTCCTAATCAAGACAAGGACTTCAGAGAAGATTTCAGCTGTATCTCCTTTAATCCTATAGTAACTTATAATTCTTTCTATAATGAAGATTATTCCAAGGATAGAACAGATTATAAGGGGGATCATCATGGCCCCTCCTTGGACTATGTATTGCCACACTTGCCCTATTAACAAAACCACTTTAGAACTCCTCGGAAAAGGTTCTACACATATATATTTAGATTGCCTGGATGGTTGAAAGTGTCAGTATTGCAAACAGTCAATATATCCATCTGTAGACAAACAAGTCAATTGTCTATCCGTGATCTAGGTTTTGTTGGTAAAAGTTTTTTCTCTTTTTATTAAGTAAATCCATGAGTTATATAGACTATAGAAATCTCAGAAAAAGGAATTTACCAGAGATACAAACAAAACTGAACAGTAAAGAATCTTCGGTTAAATTAGGTAATACTTCTTGAAGGTAGCAAGGCAAAGTTTTTCAGGGATATTTTAGATTCATCCTCTTCACTTTTTCGTTAAGAGTCGTTGCTTTCATTCTAAGAAGCCCAGCTGCTTTCTTTTGGTTCCAATTAGTTTTTTTCAAGGCTGTCACTATCAGGTTTTTCTCAAATTCTGAAACCAGGTCCTTGAGTGATACCCCATCTTTTTCAAGGTCAAATAGACTCGTTTTTGTATAAGTTCCCAAGGACTCTGGTGGGAAAAGTTCTTTCCGGATAATTCTGTCTTCTGGAGCTAGAATCACAGATCGTTCCATGACATTCTCCAATTCTCGAACATTACCAGGCCAATCGTATTCTATTAAGGCACGCAGTGCGTCCTGGTTTAAACTACAGAACTCAGACGTATTTTCTGCACAGAATTGACTGATAAAATGCTCTGCTAACAGAGGAATATCTTCCTTTCGCTCTCGCAAAGGAGGTAGCGATAGTGTAATCACACTTAGTCGATAGTAGAGATCTTCCCGAAAATCTCCTTTTTTGACAGCTTCACGAAGATTGATGTTTGTGGCGGCTACAATTCGGACATCTACCTTGATATTCTCAACTCCTCCAACCTGTCGGAATTCTTTTTCCTGAAGCACTCTCAGAAGTTTGGATTGCATCTCTAGCGGTAGGTTACCGATCTCGTCTAAGAAAATAGTTCCTCCATTTGCCACTTCGAACAATCCTTTTTTGTTGCGGGTTGCCCCTGTAAATGCCCCCAGGACATGTCCAAAAAGCTCACTTTCTATGAGATCAAAAGGAATTGTTCCACTATTGACTGATAGGAAGGTTTTGTCGGAACGGTTACTGCAGTTGTGAATTGCTTTGGCAATTAACTCTTTTCCTGTGCCAGTTTCCCCAGTGATCATTACCGTTGTTGAGCGAGGGCCGACTTGTGAAACCAACTCGAAAAGTTGGCGCATTTTTTCGCTTTTTCCTATGATATTCTGAAAACTGGCCTGGGTACGGAGGGTTTTCTTAAGTTGTTGGTTTTCTTGAACTAGCTTTTGTTTTTCGAGGCCGTTTTTTATGATTAGAAGAAGCTCATCATTTTTGAACGGTTTGGTGACGAAGTCAAAGGCGCCTTTTTTTGTGGCGGAAACTGCTGTCTGAATTGAGGCGTATGCGGTAAGCATTATTACAACGGTTTCAGGATAGTTTTCAACGAATTCTGAGAGGGTTTCCATTCCTCCCATGCCGGGGAGCATCAGATCTAGTAAAACTAGATCAAATGATTGACCCTTAGCGAGTTCAAGACCTTCTTCGCCATTTGTAACAGTACTTACCTCGTAGCCTTCACGTTGCAAAAGCTGTCCAATTACCTCACGTATGATCTCTTCATCATCAATAACAAGGATTGAGAGAGGGTTAGGTATGTCAGTCATGGTTAGTTAAGCCTTTTAAGGGGGAGCTGAATGGTGAAGGTGCTCCCGTATCCCTCACGACTCTCCACCATGATTCGCCCAGAATGCTCCTGGATTATTCCGTAGCTCACTGAAAGTCCAAGACCATTTCCTTTACCGATGGCCTTGGTGGTGAAAAAAGGATCATAGATTTGCTTAATTGTGTCTTCAGAAATACCTGCTCCAGAATCTCTAATTTCAATAATCAGGTGCGAATCTCGAAGTGCTGAAAGAATCTCAATCTTTCCACCTTTAGGCATCGCATCCCTGGCATTGAGAAACAGGTTCATGAACACTTGTTGCAGGCGTCCTCCATTTCCAAGTGTAGTCGGGAGTCCTTGGTCTAAATCAAGCTTGACCTCAATACCCGTATGTTTCAGAGAGTGATCAAGTAAAGTCAGGGTTTCCAGCATAAGCAGATTGATATTTACTTCTTGAAAGTCAGTGTCTCTAATACGAGCAAAGTTGAGAAGGTTATTGACGATCTCAGAGGCCCGAAAGCTTTGGTTCTCTATTTTTTTGAGCAACTTCCTTTGGGGGGCACCTTTGTTGGTTTCCTCCAACAACATCTGAGTGTAGCTGGAGATACCAGCAAGAGGAGTGTTTACCTCATGAGCTACGCCTGCCGCGAATAGGCCAATGGAGCTGAGTTTTTCAGCCTGGAGTAATTGATTTTCGAGTTGAGCCTTTCTAGTAACATCATCAATAATTAGCAAAGTTCCTGTGTCTGTGTTTCTACTTGAAACAAATGGTGCTGCAGTCAGGCTGACCAGGCGGGCTTCTTCATTTACGCAATCGAGGTTAATTTTGGTTAATCGAGTCGTTTTTCGAACTATCCAGCTGTTGTCGGTTGTAAAACGTCTTAATGTTTGGATGAAGTCACTAGGGAAAATAGTCTGGATATTCCTTCCTATTGTCTGTTTGGCAGTCATTCCATAGAGCTTTTCCAACGCACTATTCCAGGTCGTAATTCGACCTTCAGGTTGTACAACACAGATTCCGGCAGTGATACTCTCGACCACATTTTCATAATAGGACTTGAGTTCATTTAATTCTGAGGCAGTCAGTTCAAGAGATTGATACAACAAAGCATTATCAATAGCAATTGCGGCATAGTCAGAGAGCGTACGCAGCAGATATAGGTCTGCGCTATCCAGAAGTCTTCCATCCCGCCTGGAACCAAAGCATAAGAGGCCGATTACACGGTCTCCATTTCGCAAAGGCAATAGGTATCGAAGGCCCAAGCTTTCAATAATTTCAACGGCCTCAGTTGGAAAATTTTCTTTTTGTCGAAATAGAGCATCTGCAGCAAAGTCTAGTCGAAGCAAAAGCTGGTGGTTAAGTTTGAGTAATGGGGCATTTGATCTATCCTTTGAGTCAACGTTGAAAAGCTGAAAGGAATAGGGAGAGGAAGTCGACTCGAAACATGTTAGAAAGACTTTGACCGGAGTTACATCTAGAGTACTGTAGAGACGCTGGGACAGTTTTTTCACGAGTATTGGAAGGTTTACATTTGAACCAAGAGCTCGCCCAAAATCTGTAAATGATTGCCTATAGTCATAACGATCTTTGTAGAAATAACGATCGATTTGTTCCTGGACTCTATTTCTAAGTGGAGCAAAAAGAAAAGCAACGAACAAGGCTACAGAGGCGAAAATTACAAACTTAGACTCTCCCGCTATACCCTCTGCAGCCCTCCCAATTAGCAGGGTCAGACCTACGTATAGAACAACAAGGGCAGAGCTTGAAAGCAGATAGGCCATGCTCTGTTTAAAGAAGAGATCTACGTCCATTAAACGATATCGAGTGATTCCGTAAACAAAGGTTACAGGGATAAAAAGCAGTGAGAGAACAGATGCCTCCATCCAAGGTTGGATGGACCTGCCAGCTAGTACAGGAATGGCATAACCTATCAAAAGAGGAACAATGGCCCCAAGAGTTCCCAAGGCAATCCATTTTAGTTGTTGTCTTTCTAATGCATCTAATCCGTGTCGACGCAGCACAAGGATACAGGCACCGAATGCCAACAAGGCTGCAAAGTGTATAAGGTGTAGTTTGTCAAAGAATATCAACAAGTGTTGAGTTCTGGGAAAGCCTAGTATGGAAAGCCATCTTGAAAACCAGAGGGCAAAGACAAGAAGCAGAAAAGTTCCTGGAATATAAAAAAGTATCGCTACAAATGGGCGTCTGGACAACCATTCCAGTGATCGAGGGAAACGACAGCAGTAATGGACGAAAAGAGGTGGTAAAAAGAGGAATATAGTTACATCAATCCAGAAGATCGATAGGTCAAATAAATCGGCCCTTCCGGAATGTCGATAAAAAAGCAAAACAAATACCATCAAGCTGAAAAGAAAGAAATGAAAGCTTCCCTCTATGTTCCAGCCACGAACGAAAATAAATAGTCCTGAGAGCAGAAATCCTCCGGCTACGATGGCCAAAAGGATATCGGTGTGTGTGAATCGGGTGGTGGGAACAAATGAAATAAAAACACTTTCCTCAGTGCCATCTCGATGCTGCACCAAGTAGGTCACCGAACTACTTTCAGGAAGCTCTTGAGACAGAAGTTCCTGCACTGCAAGCAAGTCAGCCAGGTTTTTGACCGGAATACCATTGATTCCAATCAGTAGGTCCCCAGTGTGTAAAGTTGAACTCTCTCTGGCCAAGAACTGAGCTTCAGAACTTGCAACTTCAACTCCTCGATGTGATTCTTTCCATTCCACGCCGTCTGAGGCCTGTTGCCACAGACTTCTGTCGACCATGTTGAGTACACCAAGGTAGAGAGAACCTCCAGAAAGAACTAGAACCAGAACCGCTTTCAGTCTTGATGAAGACATCTCAATCTCTCAAATGCTAATCAGAGTAACTGGACACAATTCAATCTCGTGTTTTGAAAGATGCAAGATGGGTTCCAGTATGTTGTTTTTCTGGTTGGAGTGGGAAAAAGCCTTTTAATTTCTTGTTGTAGACTCGCGTAATTTGGTGCTGTTAAGGGTTGAGAGTTGAAGTGTGATCCATTTTATTGGATTGTACTTCATTTCTTTGGAGAGAGTACAGAGAGATATAAAGCTTTTAATTGATTAAATCAGGAAGAGTTTAGAAGCTTACGGCCAATCCACCCCGCAAACTTCTTGGCTGCTGAACGAGAATAAGGTTTTGTTTTGCACCTGGCAATAAGCCTAGATCTTCGTTTAAAAGATTTCGAATATCAATTAGAGCTTCCAGCTTATACTGTTTTAAAAAGTCAAGCCCAAGAAAGTTAACAAGGAATATAGGGATCGGTATCAGTTGTCTAAAGAAAAGGTTAATACCACTGTTGGGTGTTTCGTAGATATCTGTAATAGGGTCTATATCAATGATAGGGTTCCCGAAGGGAACAGTTCTGATAATAGCTGTTAGCTTGGTTTCTGACTGAGGTATGTAGGCTTCAACCTTAGCGGCAAGTGCGTGAAATCCACGTTTTCGAAAGAGGGCACCAAGAGAAGAGGCTTCGACAAAGATATGCTGATGACTAAGAGGGTCAATGCTAGGGGCAATTCCCTGGGTGTAAGAAATAGAAGTTCTAAGATTTTCTTTTAAATGGTGATTTATGGTTAGTCGGTATCCCTTGGTTTCGGAGTGAGAAGCATTCAGATTTAATAATTCATATTTTTCAAAATGTTGCAAGCGATTGAGGATATGAGGGGTAGTTCCCAAAAGGAGTGAATTAAAGACAGCTACCTGAAGTTTTGTTTTGTCGGAAAGCTGCTGCGAAATGCTAGCCTCATAATGGCGTGCTGTTCCTATACTTACCTGGTTGTGGATGTTGGAAAAGCGAATTGAATCATTGAGTTGCAATCGCTCACCTCCAGGTAGGTCGATACTATTACTGAGTGTCTCACGTTTTGAAGAAAGTGACATTCTTAAGGTAGTTGACTCAGTTGGTTGGTAGCTTATCGCCGCATTGGGACTTACGAAATAGCTGTTCGAACGCCTCCGTACCTGATTTATTTCTGCACCCCACATGAACGCTAGACTAGGGGCTAACTGCCAACGATCTTCAAATCCAAGAGTTAAGATTTTAGTGATGGCGGCATCTTTGAGATAGCTGGTTTCACTTGAAATAAGAGACGGGTTGTCAAGTAAACTAAGACTCGGTTCTGTAAAGGAAATTCTACCGTATCCCATTAAGAACCGCAGTTCATGATTTTCTCCCAGATTGTAGTTTAACCAGTTTTTTACGCGGAAAAGGCTGTCATTCCCAGAGTTAAACTGCCCTGCAAAAATGTATTCGGTGCCATCTGGAAGTTTGTCACGGACTCCAAAATTTGTCGTTATTCCATGAGAAGCATTACTGGGAAAAACTAACCGATCGTCTCCAAATCCGGCGCTGGTATATACATCAAAAACGGCCTCTTCAAAGAAAGGCTTAGAACTTTTCTCGGGGATGTTTTCGTTGGAAACCCCTCGAAAAATCATCCGATGGTTGCCTGAACCTCTCAACAAACTCGAAATACTAGCAGCACTAAGACCTTCATATCCTAATCCCAAAATTTGGTGGACAACAAGGCTTAGAACTGCAGTTTTCCCAGGTAAAATTTCGACAAAACGATCAAATGGCTCCTGATAAGTAGAGCTTTTGACGATAATCTGATAAGAGCCTGCAGTAACATTTCTAGCATTTATCTGACCTACTTCATCAGTTGTGATCAAAAGAGGAATGGTATTTCGAGCAACCAAGTCAATAAGGCTGATAAGAAGACCGGGACAGAGTTTTCCTTTTTGGTCACGGACCACACCAGTCAAACTGCCAGCGGAATTAGCATGCACAGTTAGGGTTGAGCACAGGAGAAAAATGGACAATGTAAGTAACGTCGAACACCGACGAATTAATCCAAATAGAGAAATCATCATTTTTATAATTCTATTTTAGACTCGGCAGGTGAAAGTCGTCAATGTTGGTTTAGTGAACTTAGTTTGGAATCTCAAAAGAAAATTAGACTTTAGTAAAATAAAAAGCTTTTCTTGTCTCAGATAATTACGATTTTGAATCTCAGATAATTACGATTTTGAAAAATGAAATTTGCAATTAAATTTAAATCAGTCACTTGATAAAAAAACAATCAAGTCCAAATAATATACTTGATAAAGGTACTGATATGAGAACTCTAGTGAATTTTACCGTAAATCATCTTGATTTCTTTTTCCGGCATTGGTTACTGCTTGGAGCCTTGTCGTAATAGACAAAATGAGAGTAGCTAAGAGGACTGTATTTGTGCCCCAGATGATTGAGATAAGAGGAATTTTCACGGGTTGCTAGGTAATTGCATTGTATAATCCAGCAATGTCTGTGCGCGTTAGGTTTGCTCCCAGTCCAACAGGCCTACTTCATTTAGGTAATGTGCGTACAGCTCTTTTTAATTGGCTTTTTGCCAAACAGGGTTCTGGAGATTTTATTCTTCGGATTGAAGATACCGATGCAAAACGCACGGATAAGAGATTCGAGGTCCAACTTGAGAAAGATCTGCGTTGGCTTGGCTTGACATGGGATGAAGGTGTAGATGTTGGCGGGGGGTACGGACCTTATCGTCAGACAGAGCGTTTTGGGATCTATCGTAATATTGTTCTTGATTTGTTGGAGTCTGGGCAAGCCTACTATTGTTTTTGCCCTCAAAAAAAGCTAGAAAAAATACGCCGAGAACAAACCTCCAAGCGACAGTCATCTCTGTACCCAGGAACCTGTAGGGATCTACATCCGACTAATTCGGCAAAAAGGGTTGCCTCAGGTGAACGAGCGGTAGTGAGATTCAAGGTACGAAAGGGCGAGATTTCCTTGGCCGATCTTGTTTTCGGAAAATTGACTGTTAACTGTCGAGAAATTGGAGATTTTGTTCTATTGCGATCTGATGGGTCAGTTCAATACAACTTTGCTGCGGTAGTAGACGATGTACAAATGAAGATAAGCCATGTGATTAGAGGAGAAGGACATATTTCCAACACATACCGACAGATTTTAGTCTATGAGGCCCTAAGGGTACAACCGCCTTTTTTCGCCCATCTTTCAACCATTCGAGCTCCGGATGGGTCCAAGCTCAGCAAGCGACATGGTTCTATTTCTGTTCAAGAATTCCGTCGTCAAGGGTATCTTCCAGAAGCACTACTTAATTACCTAGCGTTACTTGGGTGGAGTCCGGAAGAGGATGGAGCTGAATTTCTGAACTCTTCCGAACTGATTAATCGTTTTTCTTTGAATCGAGTGAACAAGACTCCAGCTGTTTTTGATAAGGACAAGCTCAATTGGTTAAACCGCCAATATCTTCGTAGATTGACACCAGGCGAACTTGTTGAGCTGGTTGTCCCTTACCTTGTATCACTGAAACGGATAACGTTACCGATCTCTCCAGTAGTGCAACATTGGCTAGAAGCCCTGGTCAAAGACTTTCAGAAGTATCTTGAGAAGGCCAGTGATATTGTTGATCTTACAGCGGTAATTTTTGATTTTTGTCCAGAGCGTGACTTGACCATTGAGGAAACCGATTCATTTTCGATCGAGGAAACTTCATACAAGGTTTTACTCGAATTGCAAAGGCAGACTAGTGGCATGGAACTATTAACTGTTAAGGCTATGGAGTGGGTATTGTCGAGTATAAAGGAAACGGTTGGTGTTAGCGGAAAGGATCTCTTCCATCCGGTTCGCATGGCCCTAACCGGGAAAAGCTCTGGACCAGATCTGAAATTGCTTGTTCCCTTAATAGAATCTGGTAGTCGCCTGAATCTAAAGCCGCCCATTCCAGGAGTCGCGGAACGTGTCAGTCGAATGCTCGCACATTTGGCATGATCATCTTTGGTTTACACTCGATTACAGAAGCTCTCAAGTCATCCCCAGCTAAGGTAGAGCGTTTATGGGTGGCCAAAGGCTCGAGAGGGAAGCGTATTCAGATAGTTATTGATCTTGCTCGAAGTATTGGAATACCTGTGCAGTTCGAGAGTGCAAAGTCTCTTTCTCGTCGAGCCGGTTCTGTAAAAATTCATAAAGTTGTGGCACAACTGGGAGAAGTGGGGACGATTCCACTTGTTCGAGTGCTTGAATCTAAATTGATTCTGTTAGCCGATTGCGTTGAAGACCCTAGAAATCTTGGGGCTTTGTTTCGAACGGCAGAGGCTACGGGAGTTGACGCAGTTGTTCTTCCTAACAGAAGGTCGTGTGGACTAACTTCGACTGTTGTTATGGCCAGCACAGGGGCAGCCTTAAATCTTCCAATTGCCCGTGTCTCAAATTCGGCAAGATCACTTGAGATTCTTAAAAAAAAAGGGTTCTGGATTTTGGGATTTGACTTGGGGGGAGAGAAAAGGATCAGTGATATAGATCTGAGAGTTACATTGGTTTTAGTTGTGGGAGGTGAACACAAGGGATTGCGTCCCTCTGTGCGTAACCATTGCGATTATCGGGTTAGGCTTCCAATGTTGGGACAGATTGAATCATTGAACTTGTCTGTGGCCGCAGGGGTCGTTCTTTACCAGATTGTTTTTGCTAGGGGAGGGTAGTTTCAATCTTGTGAAAACGGCTAACTTGAATTCTTCTCGTAGGGGTATGACAAGAAGTAAGTGTCAGTTGATTTGAAGGGGCTCAACAATTAGATTCGACCAGGCATCTACCTGAACATTGAAGTCGGCAGGAATGAATAAGGTTGAGCTGTATTCTAGAATAATTGCGGGACCATTGAACTGATTTCCTGGACGCAGTTTAGAGCGAATGTAAAAGGAAGTCGGTAGAGAAGAATTTTCAATATGTACTCTTTTTTCCTGAATTAATGCCTTCTTAGAAGGCTTTTTTGGTCCTAGTTTTTGTTTTTCAAAGGCAAGAGTGGGCAAATTCCCATGACCGGAAACTCTGAGGGTCACAATCTCTAGCGGTAGACTGGGACTAGAATAACCATATTGTTGCAGGTGTTCTTCATGAAATCGAGTTTTGAAGTTGTTGTCAAAAGGTACGTTAAGTTCGAAAGATTGTCCAGGATAGCGAAGATCTACGGTACGTTGGATTTTTGTATCGTGGCTGTCAAATCCTTCCTCTTTTAAAACTTTCAAAACCTTTGTCTCTAGTTCTTTAAAAGTCGACTCGATTCGGTTTTTAATATCCTTATCTTCTGAACTTGCCAGAATAGTGACCGAGACATCCCGTCTGGAGCTACTTTGCACTGTTCCCAGCGCTGAACTGGTGCCAGGATTGAGTGGTACAACAACACGTGGGACTAAGAGTGAGCGGGCCAGGTCACAAACATGTAAACCTCCAGCTCCTCCAAAGCTAACTAGGGTAAAGTCTCTGGTATCATAACCCTTTTCTAAAGATGCTATTCGGATGGCATGCTCCATTTGGACAGACACAATTGAGCGAATGCCTTGAGCAACGGTTATAGGATTCCAGTTAGTTTGGGAGTGCTCGGAAAGTTTTGAGGACAAGTCTTCAAGTCCCGCTTCTACCCGATCAGGTTGAAGAGTAAAATCTCCCCCTAAAAACCAATCAGGATCAATTAATCCTAGGTAGAGATTAGCATCCGTTACAGTGATTTCTTCACCCTTTCCGTAGCATCTAGGCCCAGGATTTGCACCTGCACTCTCGGGCCCAACTTTGAGGACCCCTCCACTATCAACTACTACAATGGAACCTCCTCCAGAACCTACCGAAATTATATCGATCATTTGGATGGGCACGGGTAAACTAGCAATGGTGGCTTCCCGAGTTTTTGGGATTTTACCATTACACAAACAAACGTCAGTTGATGTGCCACCCATGTCAAAAGTGATGACATTGTGAAAACTTGCACGTTGGGCTACTTCGAAAGCAGCAACAACTCCGGCTGCCGGTCCGGACAAGATGGTATTAATGGGTTCACTTGCGGATCGTCTAGCAGAAATTGTTCCTCCATTTGACTGCATGACTGTCAATTTTTTCCCCTTGAGTTCTTGACTTTTTTCGAGTTCACTTAAGTAGGAAGAAATAACGGGTGTGAGATACGCATTGATAACTGTGGCCGATGTTCGTTCAAATTCCCGAAACTCGGGCAGTACTTTGTGAGAGAGAGAGACTGGTTTTCCAGTAGATTTCAGAACTTCAGCTATCCTTAGTTCTGGTTGGGGGTTGAGATAGCTATAAAGAAGTACGACTGCAATGGATTCCGAGTCAGTTTGCTCAACTTTACCAAGTAGCCAGTCCAGACTTTTTTGTTCTAGAGCTTTCAACTCTCGACCACTCCAAGAAGTTCGTTCTTTGACACCGATCCTGTGACTCGGATCAACTAAAGATTTAGGTCTAGACGCTGCTAAGTTATAGAGCTCAGGCCGGTTCTGACGACCGATTTCTAAAATATCCTCGAAACCTTGAGTAGTAAGTAACAGTGTTTTTGCTCCTTTTCGCTCTAAAAGGGCATTGGTGCCCAAAGTTGTGCCATGCTGAATTAGGTTATGGTCTCCTTCTATTCTGCGGAGGCCAGTAAGGATGGCTTGGGATGGGCGATCCGGAGTGGAAGGGATCTTAAAGACGGAGATTTGTGTGCCATCAATGACGACAAAATCGGTAAAAGTTCCACCTGTGTCGATTCCAATTCGTAACATAAAACTCCTTTTCAAAACACTTCTTCAGACTCTTGAATAGCAATTCAAAGATTCTAATTCTAACCTGAAGCAACGATAGGGAATAGCCTTTAGAATAAATGTCAACTTGAATGTGTTGTTTTTAAAACTGTAGCGAGGATTATCTTAGGGTATGAAAGTGCTAAAATACATGCTCAGTAAAGGTCCTATCAATAGTCCTTCAGCGAAGGTTTAGAGATACTGATTCCAGGCACAAGTCAAAGCCCTAGTAGGGCAGAAACAAGATTATAGGATGGATCGAAAAAAGTTACTTAAGAAAATCTACTGGACTTTTTCAGGGCTCACGGCACTGGTCATTATTTTTCTTGTGAGTGTGGCCTTTCTAAATCCTAGCTCGGTGGGAAATAGCTACTTTGTTGCTAATATTAATCTCTGGGCATTTATTTGGGCGGTGAACTTTCTTCTTTTCCTTGTTCTTTGCTTTATTCTTGGAAGGGATCTGATAAGAATATATTTCGAGTACCATTCCAACAAACCAGGTCGTCAAATCAAAAGTAAACTGATCACGACATTTACTCTTTTTTCACTTTTCCCTGCAGTTCTCATGTCCTTTTTAGCTTTTGGTTTGATTAATAGCAATCTCCAGCTATGGTTCACTTCTCCTTCCGAACAGCTCCTTAAGTCTTCGGATGTTGTAGTGGGATCTTTTTATGAGCAGAATCGAATTTTAGTTCACGAATCGTTGAAGCAGATATTGGCTTTTACAAATCCAGAAAAACTGGTACCAGATATGCATGATCTGGATTCCAAACTACCACTGAGACTTGAGGGATTGGCAACTTTTTCGTTGAACAAGGAGAAGGTATGGTCGAGAGATTGGAGAACTGAAGATATTTCACCGATTCTGGACCAGGCTCTTCAGGGGAAACCTTCTTACCACCGCCGACGTGGCAACGAAGTAAATCGAGCTGATATCGATATGGTGTCAGCTGCGCAACCAATTAGAGACAAGAAAGGTCGAATCACGGGTGCCCTTGTGTGTCAGCATGTCATCCCTGCTAGTGTCGAGTTTAACGCATTGGAGGCGGTTAAAGCTCGTTTAACATTCAACGAAATGAAAGGTTCTTTACATCAGATTCAGGTGAATTATGTGTTGATCCTAGCTGTTACGACGCTCGTGATGATATTTGGATTTGTTTGGTTGGGTAGGTACATCGCACGTAAGATAACAGTTCCACTCGAGGCTTTGGCAATTGGAGCTCGTCAGTTGTCGGACGGTAATTTCGATTATCGTGTCAATGTGGCTGCCGCTGACGAGCTAGGAGTACTTGTCGATTCCTTTAATCAAATGGCAGCGGAGATTCGAGTTGGTCGGGGTGAATTAGAAAAGGCCAATGAAGAATTGGTTAAAACTAATAAAGAGCTTGCCGAAGGTCGAAACTACATCGAAAGGGTTCTTCAAAACATTGGGACAGGAGTGATGAGTGTGGATGAAAATGATGTTGTCCAAACAATAAACCAAGCTGCACTTCGCATTCTCCAATTAGAGCAGGAAAACGTAGTGGGACATTCTCTTAGAAAAGTTGGTGGTCAGAGCATCTATCAAAACTTTTTGAAGATGAAGCATAGAGCAAAGCTTTACGAATCTTATCGACGTGAAATTGTACTTAGCCGAGCGGATCAACAGGTCTATATAGCTGCGACGGTCACTGAAAATCCTCAGACAAGTGGGAGTAGAGAAGAATTTTTGGTTGTCCTGGATGAGTTGACTGAATTGATCAGGGCCGAGAAGTTTGCAGCTTGGCAAGAGGTTGCTCGACGACTCGCCCACGAAATTAAGAACCCTCTGACACCAATACAACTCTCCGCTACTCGTGTGAGTAGAAGATTTGAAAAACTAGACAAGTCAAGTTCTACATCATGGGTGGAATTTGGTAAAGTGTTGAGGGATTCACTGGGTATCATTACCGCTGAAGCTCAGACGTTAAAGATCCTTGTTCAAGAATTTTCTAGATTTGCAAGGCTTCCTATCAGCAGGCCTGTTGCAACCAGTCTACATTTGCTTATTGAGCAGACCCTTGATCTATATGATGGTTCAATGAATGCGGTAGAAATTTGTAAGGAATTTGATTCTGAAATTAACACTGTAATGTTAGACCCAGAACAAATGCGTCGAGTATTTGTAAACCTGATTGACAATGCTCTCGATGCAATGGCCAATTGTGAGTACGATCGGACACTAACCATCGCAACGCGCTTAAAGTCTGCCACTGAGTCTGTAACAGTAGAATTTTCTGACAATGGGTCGGGTATCGCACTGGAAGACTACGATAATCTTTTTTTTCCATATTTTTCAAAAAAAAGAAAGGGTACTGGTCTTGGTCTTGCGATCGTTCAGCAAATTGTTAATGACCACAGTGGCTACGTTCGAGCCGAACCTAATCAACCAAGTGGGATGAGATTTCGAATTGAGATTCCTCTTTCCCAGAACATTAAGAAACAAGATGATCGAGGATTATCGTGAAGGCCAGTGTACTTATTGTGGATGATGAGGTGAATGTTCAACGGTCTCTGCGGGGAGTCTTAGAAGATTCTGGATATGAAGTTCGGACAGTAGGTTCTGGTGAGGAGTGTCTCCAACTTTTAAAGACGATTTCTTTTGATATTACATTGCTAGATGTCTGGCTTCCTGGTAGGGATGGACTTGAAATCTTGGAAGAGATCATGACGCAAAGACAGCAACAATATGTGATCATGATTTCCGGTCATGGAACTATTGGGACTGCGGTTAAAGCTACCAAATTAGGAGCCTTTGACTTCATAGAGAAACCACTTTCAGCTGAAAAAGTTTTGTTGGTTTTGGAACATGCACTCAAACAAAAAGAATTGGAAACCACAAATCAGAATTTGCGCGACTTATTGCACAGGCAGACTGTTATGATAGGTAATTCTGTGCCCATGCAGGCTCTTCGGCAGCAAATTCAATTCGCTGCTCCTACAGAAGCCCGCATTCTCATCTATGGTGAAAATGGTACGGGAAAAGAACTGGTTGCCCGACTTCTCCATTTGGGAAGCAGTAGACATAATCAGTCTTTTGAAGATGTTAATTGTGCTGCTATTCCAGAGGATTTGATTGAAAGTGAGCTTTTTGGTTGTGTGAAGGGAGCTTTTACTGGTGCTACTGAGGACCGGAAAGGGAAACTGGAGCTTGCTAACAAGGGGACCTTGTTTCTTGATGAAGTAGGAGACATGAGCCTGAAAACACAAGCTAAGTTGTTGCGTGTGTTGGACGAAATGAGATTTCATCCCATTGGAAGCGATACGGCAGTAGAAGTGGATGTTCGTGTAATTGCGGCAACCAACAAGAATCTAGAGCAGGAAATCTCAAATGGAGATTTTCGAGAGGATCTTTTTTTTCGTCTCAATGTTATTCCTTTCGAAGTTCCTCCGTTGCGGGAACGTAACGAAGATATCAAAGCTCTTGCCCAGTATTTTCTAGAACAATTCTGTCAGCAGAATGGAAAATCTTCCAAGAAAATGATGCCGGCGGTTCTCGAGTGTCTACAAGAATACCGGTGGCCTGGCAATGTCCGAGAGTTGAAGAATGTAATAGAGCGTTTAGTGATAATGGAGCCTGCCCCAAAAGTCGAAGTAACACATTTACCAGAAGCCATCATACAGGTTGAGCGCCTTGGAAAGTCTGGAGCTTCTGACTGGCGGGCTGCGAGAGAAGAATTCGAAAAGACCTATCTCAAAGACCAATTAAAAGAAAATTCTTGGAATATTTCCAAAACGGCGGTTGCTATTGGAATGGAGCGAACCTACCTGCATCGAAAGCTTAAGGATTACAAGATAAAGGTTGGTTCATGAAGGATCAAGTTGAGTTTTTCTTCGCATATCTGTGCTATGAAAGAAACTATTCTCCACACACACTCATTAACTATCGGCGTGATCTTGAGGAGTTTGAAAGGTATCTGAAGGCTGGAAAGTCACGAACTATAAAACTGGCTTTAATTGATCATATAACAATTCGAGATTTTCTTGGTCATCTGGTTGCTAAGGGGAATCAAAAGCGTTCAGTTGCTCGAAAACTAGCGAGTCTCCGCTCCTTTTTTCGTTTTCTTCATGAACGTGGTGAGCTTACCTCGAATCCCGCGCAATTGGTGGCAACTCCCAAACAACCAAAACGTATGCCGCGTTTTCTCTCTATTCATCAGATTGAGGAACTTTTGTCTCTTCCAGACCTAAACTCTATTAGAGGCAAGAGAGATTCTGCGATATTGGAAATTCTTTATGGAACTGGAATTCGAGTTGGGGAGCTGATTACCCTTGATCTTGGAAGTGTAAGTTTAGAGGAAGGATTATTGCGGGTTTTTGGTAAGGGTAGGAAGGAGAGGATCGTTCCCTTTGGAAAACCTGCATTAAAATCCTTGAGGCGTTATCTACCAGTGCGAAATAGAATCGTTCGAAAAAAGAAGACATTCCAATTGGAGGAGGCTCTGTTCGTCAATTTAAGAGGAGGTCGGCTGACTTCTCGGTCAGTTCAACGTGTCTTGAAAGGCTATGTCAGTCAGAGTTCTGTGGCCTTTTTAGCTCATCCACATCTGTTACGTCACAGTTTCGCAACGCATTTGCTCAACAATGGTGCAGATCTAAGAAGTATTCAGGAACTTCTGGGCCATAAAAACCTCTCTACTACCCAGAAATACACCCATCTTTCTGTAGGAGAGCTGGTAAAAATATATCGAGCCTCTCACCCTAAGGCCTAAAAGGATAATGTTGTCTTTCGCATCAAATAAACTCACAGTTCTTGGCTCTTCTTATTTACAAGGGAGTAGAGATCATGTTAAATAGCCGGACTAGAAAAGGTAGCTGAAAGGAATGGCTCTAAATAAAAAACAAAAAGACAATATCATCAATAGTTACCAGTTACACGAATCGGATACTGGATCTCCTGAGGTGCAGGTCGCAATTCTTACTGAGCGGATCATCTATCTAACTGACCATCTGAAAAGTCACAAACATGATCACCATTCTAGACGTGGTCTTCTCAAATTAGTCGGTCAACGAAGGCGCCTTCTCGATTATTTGAAGGGGAGAGAATTCAATCGGTATAAGGAATTGATTAGCCGGTTGGGCCTTCGTAAATAAAAAGTATTCCTTCCTTGGATTTCCTTACCCAAATGGGGCGTCTGATTTTTCGACGGTAAGTTTGGTCGGTGGTTATCTAATTTAGGGGGAAATATTGCAAGTTCAGCTTAAAAGCTAAATTCATCGATAACTCCATGGGAAAAAATATGAAAGATATATCAATTGTAGAATTAACGCTTGGTGACCGAGTTCTTTCCATTGAATCTGGTCGTTTAGCGAAGCAGGCTGACGGTTCGGTACTTCTGAGATATGGGGACACTGTGATTTTGGCAACAGCCTGTGCCCAGAAGGAGCCTAAAAGTTTGCCCTTTCTTCCGCTGACTTGCGAATATCGAGAGTATGCTTACTCAGCAGGTAAGATTCCAGGAGGATTCTTCAAGAGAGAAGGTCGCCCAACTGAAAAGGAGACACTCACTAGTCGATTGATTGATCGTCCTGTGAGACCTCTTTTCCCTAAAGGTTTCAGACACGAAACCCAGGTGATTTCTCTGGTTCTTTCTTCTGAACCGGAGATCAATCCTGATGTTTTAGCTATGGTCGCATCATCAGCGGCATTATTCTGTAGCGATATACCTTTTTCAGTTCCAATAGCGGCAGTTCGTGTTGGATTGGTCGACGGGAAAATGGTTGTTAACCCAACTCAAAACGAGCTAGTTAGTAGTGATCTTAATCTGATTATGGCGGCCCGAAGTGAGTCTATTCTAATGGTAGAAGCAGGAGCCAAAGAGGTGTCAGAAGCTACCATTGTTGAAGCTCTTGACTTTGGACATCAGGAGATACTGAGAATCATTCAGCTGATCCATGATTTGGCAGCCAAAGCCGGAAAAAAGAAGTGGAAGTTTGAAGCCTGTGAGCATGACTTGGATCTAGAAAAAGAAATATCTGAAAAGCATTCAGGCTCAATTCTGGCGGCACTAAAAGTTGCTGGAACAGAGGGCAAATTGGCTAGTGAAATAAGTCTGCAGAAAATCCTACAGGACATCATAGATTCATATCCCGAGGAAGAGGTAGAGAATAGAAATCAAGCAGCTAAAATTTTTGGTCTGATTAAAGAACAGTTATTTCGACATCAGATACTGGATCAAGAGGAACGTCTTGATGGTCGTGCCTTCGACCAGATTCGACCGATTATCACAGAGGTAGGATTGCTTCCCCGTTCCCATGGATCAGCAGTTTTCACTCGAGGAGAGACGCAGGCACTTGCTACCGTCACCTTAGGGACGGGTGATGATGCCCAAAGGGTGGATGATTTAACAGGGGATTTTTCAAAGTCGTTCATGTTGCACTATAATTTTCCGCCTTTCAGCGTGGGGGAAGTTCGTTTCCTCAGAGGGCCTGGACGACGTGAAATAGGACATGGAGTGTTGGCCGAGCGAGCTCTGTCTCCTGTACTACCGAATCAAGATGAATTTCCTTATACGATTAGGGTTGTTTCTGACATTTTAGAGTCGAATGGGTCATCATCCATGGCGACTGTGTGCGGAGGTAGTATGGCATTACAACATGCAGGAGTTCCAATCAAGGCATCGGTAGCCGGTATTGCGATGGGTCTTGTTAAGGAAGCCGATCATTATGCAATTCTTTCAGATATTGCCGGAGCAGAAGATCATTACGGAGACATGGATTTCAAGGTGGCAGGAACCAGTCAGGGGATCACAGCTCTCCAAATGGATATCAAAATTTCGGGTGTGAACCGTGAAATAATGTCAGAAGCTCTTCAACAGGCTCACCAAGGCCGTCTTTCTATTTTGGAGAGTATGGCTCCCACTATAGACAAACCTCAGTCGGGCCTGTCCGAATTTGCACCACGGATTCTGACCCTGAAGATTAATCCTGACAAGATAGGTGCTGTCATTGGACCTGGCGGAAAAATTATTCGTGGAATGGTTGACGAATATGGGGTCAAGATTGACATCGAAGACGACGGTACTGTGCAAATATTTTCAACTGACGAGTCATCTGCGCAGAGAGCCATCGATCACATTAAGGAGCGGACAGCCAGTGCGGAAAAAGGAAAAACTTATATGGGGAAGGTTGTAAAAG
>CAZMUJ010000006.1:0-18829 GCA_964569605.1 uncultured Acidobacteriota bacterium | reverse complement strand
TTTTTCTCCCTCTTAATAATAGCCTTTCGATCTGCCTCTATCCTGGCATCATGAACTGCCCTACCTGCTCGAATAGCATCGGCAATAGTCGATGTGATGATACGGACTGATCTAGAAGCATCATCATTGGCTGGAATGGCGTAGTCTATAGGAGTAGGATCTGAGTTGGTGTCTACCAAAGCAATTACGGGAATTCCCAGTTGGCTTGCTTCTCGAACTGCAATAGACTCCTTCTCTGTATCAACTACAAACAAGGCTCCAGGAAGCTGATGCATCTCACGGATTCCTCGCAGATTTTTCTCTAGTTTCTTTCGCTCACGTTCCAGCTGAGCCACTTCTTTTTTAGAAAGTTTTTTATAAAAATTATCTGCCTTCATCTTCTCAAGCTGTTCGTAACGTTTCAAACTATTGCTGATGGTGATGAAATTAGTGAGTAGCCCCCCCAACCATCGATTGGTCACAAAAAACATCCCACAACGAGTGGCTTCCTCTTCAATTGATTCCTGAGCCTGTCGCTTAGTGCCCACAAATAAGATGGATTTCCCGGTTGCTGATAGATGTGAGACAAACTCAACCGCCTGCTTAAAAAGGGAAAGTGTCTTCTTTAAGTCGATAATATAAATGCCGTTTTTCTCCCCGAAGATGTAGTTTCCCATCTTGGGGTTCCAACGGTGCTTCTTGTGACCAAAATGAACACCAGCTTCAAGAAGTTCTTTTATTGAAATAACTGACAAGAAATCCTCCGGATCTAACGTTTGGAGAACTGGAATCTTTTCCTTGCGCCTGGTTGCCCGTACTTTTTTCTTTCCTTCATACGAGGATCACGGCGTAAAAAACCAATTTTCTTAAGCTGGGAACGAAGCTCGGGATCAAAATCTAACAAGGCCCTAGAAAGCCCCATGCGAATAGCACCTGCCTGACCGGAAGAGCCTCCCCCCCGGACATTCACATAGACATCAAATTTCTCTGCCAAACCGATTAACTCCAAGGGAGAAACCACTGTTTTCTGCTGAGTAAGGCTAGTGAAATAATCCTGGTAGTCAGAATGATTAACAATAAACTGACCAGTGCCAGGTATAAGAAATACCCGAGCAGTAGATGTCTTTCGTTTTCCAGTTCCGTAATATTGAGATTTGTCCACAGTTAAGTACCCTAAAGAGTTAATAGTTCTGGCTGCTGTGCCTGATGGGGATGGTCAGGACCAGCATATAGCTTAAGCTTTAAAATCATTTTACGTCCAAGCTTGTTTTTTGGAAGCATCCCTTTAACTGCAAATCGGAGTAAACGATCTGGATATTTTCTCAGCAACTCTCCAGCACTCATCTCCTTTAATCCCCCAGGATATCCACTATGCCTATAATAGGTCTTGTTTACTAGTTTGTTGCCAGTTAATCGAATTTTTTCGGCATTAACCACAACTACAAAATCTCCACAATCAAGAAAACTAGTATAGGTCGGCTTCTGCTTACCCATTAGAATGAAAGCAATTTTAGACGCAAGACGCCCTAGAACCGCCCCCTCTGCATCAAACAGGTACCATTTTCGGTCTAAATCATCCAATTTTGGAACGAAAGTCTTCATCTCTTTTTTTCCAATTGAGTACAACTTAAGGCCAAACATACAGGAGCTCTGGATCTGGTGTCAAGATAAACGCTAGCCTTGTTCTAACGGTAGAAATGAGTCTCTATAGTCTTGTCCATTTTGGTCTTCACAACACTAACTTAAACAGACTGTTTCATTTCAAAGGGAAGGAAACAGTGATAGTGATTTTTTGGTATCGACAAAATTATTTACGATGGCTAAAGATTAGATTGCAATCAAGTCATTAAAACTAGGACCCTCTTGAGACTGAAAATATGATCTACTTTTTTAAACTGACTACCTAATGGATGTCAGTATTCCCTTCTGAATTTCCATCTAAGGCTAGTCCTTTTTAGATTGCTTAAATCAAAAATATTTACCTAACAGTCCTAACGCCCCAAGATCATCTATGAACACTGGATATTTTTTCCAAATAAAGGAAAGAAAAACCAGGGAATACTGATTTCAAAAGGTGTCCTTTCACAAATCAAAAGATGAATGGCAAATATTCTGTCATGAAAAGTGGAAAATTAATGAAGATCCTCTCATCAAAAAAACGTGTTAAAACTTCATTTCCTTGCTTAAACACAAAAACACGGTAGGCTCTTTATTATGGATGACTTCCAAGATCGCTATGTCTCATTTCTCAAATCCCTTGAAGAAAATGAACTAGATGGATTTATTGCCTCTCAACCAACCAACCTTCGATATCTATTTAACCTTGATGCCGAGCTCGGTTTTGCAGTGACAAGTGAAAAAGAAACCATATTGTTGATAGACTCAAGATACGTCGAAATAGCCCAAAAAGAGACGGTGAACTGCAAAATTAAGCTGGCTCCTGTCTCGACTCTTCAGTCTCTTGAAGAGTTAGCCTCTAAATTGTTTCCCACAAATCGAGCACGCATAGGCTTTGAAAGTGACCATCTAACCCACAGCTTAGTATCTAAACTTAAATCTACTATTTCAGGGAAACAGATGGTACCAACTGCTAACGTCATCGAAAACCTCAGACAGGTAAAGAGCGCAAACGAGTTAGAAGCCATCAGGAAAGCTTTTGAAGTTTCTTCTCGCGCTTATCATCGTATATTTGAAGACTTTTCATGGCAAGGAAGTGAACTTGCATTAGCTGCCAAACTGGAACACAAAATTCGAATGGAAGGGGCCGAAGGAATTGCTTTTAAAACTATTGTAGCTTCTGGTTCTCGTTCTTCCCATCCCCATGCTAGACCTAGCAAGAGTTTAATTCAAGATTCTTCACTTTTACTAATTGACTTTGGAGCTATTAAGAACGGTTATCACAGTGATACTACACGTGTTCTCCTAAGGTCACAGGACAAGGAGGAGGAGAAGATCCTGAAAATTGTTCAAGAGGCACAGAATCGGGCGATTTCTGGGATCCAAGCTGGACAAAAGGCCTCAACTATAGATTCGCTTGCACGAAAATATATCGAGGACCATGGATACGGACAGTATTTTGGACACAGTTTAGGACACGGACTGGGCCTCGAAATTCACGAACTTCCTAATGTGAGCTCAACCTCTGAGACCGTTCTAGAGGTAGGAATGGTATTCACCGTAGAACCCGGAATTTATCTACCTGGCCGTTACGGAGTTCGCTGGGAAGATGCCGTAATTGTTACTGATTCAGGCTGTGAGGTACTTAGAATAGATGCTCCCAGATAACTCCTACAAAGAGTTCTTAAGATTTCATCTTCCTACTAAGATAATTGACTAATCCTTTTTCAGCACAGACAATAACTGTTCTAGAAATACAAGGAATATGCATGCAGAACAAAGAAATAGAGGAATTAATCCACCTAATCGAAAAGTCTCAGATAGAAGAGTTTGAACTTGAGAGACAAGGGACTCGCATTCGAATTCGAAAGCCTATCAGTGGATCTTCCCCCCTGACAAAAAGCAATTCCTCCATGGAAATCCGTGATGTGTCCTCTCCCTCTACACAGCCTGAAGACATGGAGGTCGTCACTACAGAAATAAGGGAGGCTCCCGAAAAGACAGGCACTTCAGATCATATCTTTACAGCTCCTATTGTGGGAACTTTCTATATAACTCCCAAACCAGATTCCCCCCCTCTAGTAGAAGTTGGAAATACAATTCATCTTGGAAAGGTAATTTGTATCATCGAAGCTATGAAAATCTTCAATCAAATTGAATCAGACGTAGAAGGGGAGCTGATTCAAATCATGGTCGAAAATGGCCAACCAGTCGAATTCGGTGAGCCCCTATTCCAAATTCGACTTCCCTCCCAATGAGATGTTTAAGAAAATTCTTGTAGCGAATCGTGGTGAGATAGCACTCCGCATCATATGCGCATGTAAGGAATTACAAATTCCAACGGTTGCTATTTACTCCGAGGCAGACCGTAATTCATTACATGTTCGCTTTGCAGACCAGGCCATATGTATAGGTCCAGCACCTAGTCTGGAAAGTTACTTGAACATTCCCAGTATAATTAGTGCTGCAGAAATCACCGATGTAGAAGCGATTCACCCTGGGTATGGATATCTTGCTGAAAATCCTGATTTTGCCGAGGTTTGCGAAACCTGTGGGATCAAATTTATTGGTCCTGATCCAAGTGCTATTTCATTAATGGCAAACAAAGCAATGGCTCGGGAAGCAATGGCGAAGGCAGGATTGCCTATTATCCCTGGCACCGGAATTTTAGGTGAGTCCATATCCAAATTACATAAAGCGGCAACCTCTGTTGGATTTCCCCTAATCATAAAAGCCTCTGCAGGTGGTGGTGGACGTGGCATGCAGATTGTTGAGAAACCTGAGCAGTTAGAAGAAAGGATTCTAACTGCAAAATCAGAGGCAAAACATGCTTTTGGTAATAGCGATGTTTATCTGGAACGATATATTAGCTGTTCAAGACACATTGAGTTCCAGATACTAGCTGATCAGTATGGATCCGTGATCCATCTGGGTGAAAGAGAGTGCTCTATTCAGAGACGCCATCAAAAACTCATCGAAGAGGCCCCCAGTCCTCTTCTTACAGCAGATATACGTCATGCTTTGGGAGAATTGCTCATTCGTGCTGTATCCTCAATCAACTATCTAAATGCTGGAACTATTGAATTTCTATTCGATGACCAGAACAACTATTATTTTATAGAAATGAACACTCGGGTCCAGGTAGAACATCCAGTGACTGAGAAAGTAACTGGGATTGATCTCATAAAAGAACAGATACGAATTGCTGCGGGGAAAAAACTTTCACTTCAACAACAAGACGTCCAAATTCTCGGACATAGCCTAGAGTGCAGAATTAATGCCGAATCCCCGACTACATTGAGACCTTCACCCGGTACAATTACTGCTTATCATGCCCCTGGAGGCCCCGGAATTAGAGTGGATTCTATGGCCTATGCAGGTATGCCTGTTACTCCCTATTACGATTCACTAATCGCCAAACTAATCAGCTACGGGGAAAATAGAAAGGAGTCCATGCGACGAATGGAAAGGGCTCTCGATATGTTTGTGATCGAAGGGATAGAGACTACAATTCCCCTTCACAAAAAGATTATTCAAAATTCAGACTTTCAGGCTGGCCATTTTTCAACGGATTTTCTAGAAACTTTTGATTTTGACAGTGTGGAAAACAAGATCTGATTGAGAGATTTCAAGAGTGAATGGCTCAAATCACCGAGAAACTTGGAATTCTAGAGCTGGATTTGTATTAGCAGCAGCTGGTTCAGCAGTGGGACTGGGTAATATCTGGGCATTTCCAAACCAGGTAGCCTCTAATGGTGGCGCCGCATTTCTCCTCGTCTATCTTCTCTGCTGTTTCACAATTGGTTACCCTTTAATGATCGCTGAGCTGACAATTGGAAGACATACTAAAAGCAACCCTGTTGGAGCTTTTAGAGCAATAATCCCAGGAAATAAAATTTATCCACTAATAGGTTTTTGGGGGGGTATTTGCGGTGTTGGAATACATGCTTTTTACAACGTAATCGCGGGTTGGACTCTGGGATATGTTTTCGAGGAGCTCACCTACGCTATTGGAGCCACAACGCTAAACCACATACTAGCTGATCTCTCACATGGGCCCAAGAATGCATTGTTTTCATTACTGTTCATGCTGGCCACTGTCTATATTGTTGCTAATGGTGTTAGATCAGGAATTGAAAAAGCAACTAAAACTATAATGCCCGCTCTGGTTCTGATTCTCATAGCCATGATCTTTTTTGTCATCTTTCAGGATGGAGCTCACCGAGGATTGAGTCTATATCTTCAGCCTGATCTTTCAAAGATTAACCCCGAGCTTGTTTTAAGTGCCTTGGGACAAGCCTTCTTCTCTCTTTCGTTAGGAATCGGTACCCTCATAACATATGGATCTTATCTAGATAATAGACAAAACATACCGAAAGCCGCTGCTTACGTTACCGGGGCCGATATTTCAATTGCCTTCCTTGCTGGATTCCTAATCATCCCTGCGATGTTTGTGGCACAACATGCTGGAATTCCAATCTTCGATAACAACGGTAATTTAATCTCTAGCACCGGTCTTGTTTTTGATACTCTCCCTAACCTATTCCACATCATGGGTCCAGCAGGAATAATACTAGGAATCTTTTTTTTCATCCTCTTGAGTCTAGCAGCATTAACCTCAACCATTTCATTGCTCGAGGTGCCAGTTGCTTATTTGGTTGATGAATGGGGAATTCGTCGAAAGCGGGCTACTATTGGGATTGCGCTTTTTGGCACAATTCTCTCTTTGCTCGTAGCCTACAATCCTAGGTCAATCGAGATTCTAGTCAAGATTTTTCTTAATATAGGATTGCCTATTGGAGGCCTGATGATCTGTTTATTTTTAGGCTTTGTCTGGAAAACTAGGCTTGCCTTACAAGAACTAGAAAAGGGGAGACCTGGAATTCTAACCAGTTCTTTTGCCCGAATTTGGCCTCTATTTGTTAAAATTTTATGTCCTGCAACTATTTTGCTGGTCTTTTTAAACACAATTGGAGCTCTCCAGTGGCTTTTCCTATAATGCTGTTAATGCTTTAAAATGGGTCTATTGATGGCTAAGGTCTATTAGTCAGAAACCTCATGTCACTTTTAAAACTTCCCTGTATTTATCCAATTGCATCAAACCCAAGTGAAAATAAATATAGCCATTTCTTGATGATCCAAAAATTCTTGAAAGGAGGAGCCCAACTTGTTCAATTCAGGGACAAGATAATGAATGATGATCTTGTCTTAAAATTACTTCGGCCTATTGTCCAAGAATGCCACAAGGTAGGCACACGTCTCGTTGTCAACGATCGTGCCGATATTGCTTCAGCTGTTGGTGCCGATGGCGTACACCTAGGTCAAACTGATCTTGAACCCAAGACAGCCAGATCTATTTTGGGAAAACAAGCTCTGATTGGCCTATCAACCCACAATCTGGAACAATTTGATAAAGCCTGCGAAGAAAATTCTATTGATTATATTTCCCTAGGTCCTGTTTTTTCGACAACTAGCAAGCTGAACCCAGATCCAGTTCTCGGATTGGAAAACTTTCGCCAAATTGTTAAAAGAAGTCCGATCCCGGTTGTAGCTATAGGAGGAATCTCTCTTGACCGAGCCATAGAATTGTGGTCAGCAGGAGCATCTTCAGTGGCCGTAATTTCTGATTTATCTGATCATACCAAAACATCAGACCGGATCAGACATTATCGTAAACTGTGGGAAACACAATTTGAGAAAGATTTGACTTCTATTTCGAGTTCAAGTGTTAACCTTTCCCAGCTCTCGACCAACCAAAAATAATTTTAGTAAAGAGTACATCAATGAACTTGCTTGTTTTCCATAACTCCAAAGGAAAAGCTTATTACGCCCTGGAGGAAGTAAAGTACCTCAATTTTTCTAATGAGAAACAAGGACGATTTCATCAACTAAAATCTAGAGTTTTAAATGGTTATCGACGTTTAAGAAAGCAATTTTCCTACAAAGAGAGAATGCTAGGAAACTTACGCCATGCTGATCGACTCTCAGTGTTTTATGCGCAAGGTCTAGATCATAAAAAAGTCCAGAGAGAACTAGATCAACTTCTGCAATTAGGTTATCGAAAACACACAATGTGGTTAATAATAGATACTTCTTTGGCATGCCTCGGAAGTCTTCTGGTGTGGGTGCCTGGACCAAATATATTTTTTTTCTATCCTGCTATCAGAGCTTTAGGACATTTTCTTGCTAGAAAGGGAGCTATTCATACCCTTCAACTAATACCTTCATTCTCTCCTGAACCTTTAATAAATCAAATAGAACAATTAGGCTGTTCAAGGCGCAAGCTGGAGCTAGACAAGTTAGAAAAACTAGAAAAACTGTATTCTATAGATGCCTTGGGGAAATTTCTCAAATCAGAAGTGTATATACAATGAAACAGTTTTTTAAGATTACCTTTTGAGGGAAACTGAAGTATAGCCAACTGGCAATTGTTTCTAACCCAGTTCCTTTTCTCTTCCTTTAACTCTACTCCTTTGGAACAAATACCAAAACCAGGAGATTCAAAGGTTTGCTTGCACAAGTTAACTCTCTCACCCAATTAACATAGGTGGATGTAAGCTTTCAAAAACGAACTTCGACAAGAAAATCGTCACCAACTCTTTGAATTCTTGAGAAGCTAACTTGGTAGGCCTCTGAAAGTCTGGAAACACCCAAGCTTCCAAATCCAGACACACCTTCCTCCCCTATGATCTTGGGTGCATAAAACAACAGCATTCGTTGAAGAAAATTGCTGCCCAGTAAAGAAGCAGCCACTTCCCCACCACCTTCGATAAGCAAGCTGTTTATGCATCGCTTGCCTAGCTCATTTAGAATATCCTTCCAATCCAGTCCGCCAGTACCTCGACCTACCTTTATAAGCTCGCAAGCTTTTGGGTTGGGAAAATTCCTCAAAGAGGATCTACAGGAATGAAATATTAATACTGGATCTTGAGACCAAAATAATCGGGCATTTGGTTCTACACGAAGTTCACTGTCTAATACGACCTTAACAATCTGGTTACTCCTGAAAGACCGTACATCCAACGCAGGATTGTCCTGGCATACGGTTTTAGAACCTACAAGAATGGCATCGTGGCGAAAACGTATGCGGTGAACTAAACTCTGGGCTTTCTCTCCAGTGAGCCATTTTGACCTCCCAGTTCGAGTAGCAATTTTCCCATCCAATGAAAGTGCTAACTTAAGTGTGGTAAATGGTTTTCCAGTTTGAACTCGATGAAAATAATCCTCATTGAGACGAAAAGATTGTTCTTCACAAAGGCCCTCAAACACCTTAACTCCTGCTCTTCTCAAGAGCTGTACTCCCTTCCCATTTACAGCTGGGCTAGGATCCCTAATAGCAACATAAACACGTTCTACTCTAGCCTTGATTATCTCATTGATGCATGGGGGAGTACGCCCGGTGTGGCTGCAGGGCTCGAGTGTAACGTAAAGATCTGCTCCTTGTGCAAGCTCACCAGCTTTCTGGAGCGCAATAACCTCAGCATGATGTCGACGGGAATATACGTGATATCCCTCGCCTACTATGTGATTGTCTTTGACTACAACGGCCCCAACCATAGGATTTGGACTGGCTTTTCCTAACCCGCGTCTGGCTAGTTTTAAGGCATGCTGCATCGCACCCTTACTGTAAGGGAAGGAATCGGAGTCTGACATGACAATTACTTGTTCGAATTCAAACTTATACTCATTCTAGAAAATATTATTTTAGTATCTTTTCACAAAGCCAAGATCCGGATTTGCATGAGTTTTATTCTCTTCTGATCAGCTTCCATAATCGTTACTACCAATCCGTTGATTTTTATTTCTTGTCCAACTGAAGGAACACAGCCTAAGTGATCCACCACCAAACCCGAAATGGTTGTAGCATCGTTTTGACCTAAATCAATGTCGAGATCTTCTTCTAAATGGGATAACTCCATCTCCCCTCTTACGTTGTAGCTACCATCCTTAACCTTCACAAGAGACACATCGTGGGGTTCATCCTCATCGTATATTTCACCCACAATTTCTTCGAGCAAATCTTCAATTGAAACCAATCCAGAAACAGAACCATATTCACTAACCACTACAGCTAGATGTTGAGATTCTCGCTGCATTTCTCTAAGGAGTTCCCTTACATGTTTTGTTTCAGGAACAAACCAGACGTCCTTGATGAGTTGACTAATTGCATCAGACCCCCTTCCCCGGGAAAGGTATGAAACCAAATTTCGGACGTAAACAACTCCTATAATTTGATCGGACGTCCCCCGATAGACAAGGATCCTGGAAAACTTGCTGTCGGCGATCAGTTGAGCCAACTGGAAAACCGTTTTTGTCTCAGCAATAGAAACAATTTGAGAGCGAGGAGTCATAATTTCTCGAACCAGTGTACCCTTGAACTCAAGAGCGCTTTGGATGAGCTCTGTTTCGTTCTCTTCAAGAATACCTGCCTCTTCTCCAACATCCAGATAAGCCTGGATTTTTTCCTCTGAAGTCTCCTCCCTATTCTTGGAATTGCCCTCACCAGGCCCATCCAGTCTAGCTGGCAGAAACCAGAGAACCGGGAAAGAAAAGAATTCGAGAAATTGATAAATATTTCCCCACAGTGGTAAAAGTCGGATCACATATTTTTCTGGACTCTTCTGCGTCATCCTTTGAACAATCAACTCACGAAACATTCCTATGAAAAGTACTGAAAATAGTGTTGCCCAAGCGGCCGCAAAGGGTATTTGAAGATCGATGAAAAACTTGACCATCACAATAGCTGCAACGATAGTTACTGTGTGGATTGTAAGCTGGAGAGGAAGTAAAAACCGTGTACGATCACGAACTATATCCTTCAGGAGACCCATTTCCCTATCCGGTCCCCTTTCCAGCATGATCCTTAGAGAAACTTGAGACATCTTAGATATTGAACTCTCAAGAAGTGACATCCAAAAAAGGAACGCAAGTGACAGAGTACCTAACACAATTAGAATAAGGTTCAACTTAATAAGAATTCCTTTCTAAGTTTTTCTTCTAAAAGAAACATTTTCTCATCCCCGCTACCATGTTCATATCCCAAAAGATGAAGAAATCCGTGAAGACTGAGAATCTTCACTTCATTTAATAACAAGCCTTTGGCCTGGCGTTGGGCTGCCTGCACCGAGATAAGAATATCTCCAGCATAAAGAGTCTCGGAGATCCAGTCCTGTTCACAGGGAAAGGCTAGCACATCCGTAGTAGTATCCTGACCCGCAAAGCGGTGATTATAGTCCTTCATCATTTTATCGGTGACGAGCATGACCGAAAACCCGATAAAAACTTCCAGGCGATCAGAAAGATCGTACAAGAACTGTTTTAGACAGTCTGTATCGATATCCAAGTCTTGTTTATTGAACAGATTGATCTTCTTGGTACGTGTACTCAAGGCGATTATTAAAATCAAATCCAGGATAGTCCACTCTATGGTGATACATTCCTGTTATAACCCTCTCAAAGCCGCGCGTGATCTTGTCAAGATCACGAGTTGTGATGTCGCATTCGTCAAATTGTCTATCCTGAATCGTCTCTTGAATCAAACGTCGAATCATACTTCGAACCTGACCTGGTTTTGGATCCTGAAGAGTACGAGAAGCTGCCTCAACTTGATCAGAAAGCATTAGAATAGCGCCTTCTTTAGTTTGTGGTTTTGGCCCTGGATACCGAAAATCCTCTTCATTTACTTTCACCTGTTTATTCCGTCCCGCTTGTTTCGCTTTCTGGTAAAAGAATGACATCACCTTTGTCCCGTGGTGCTGAGGTATTAGAGCGGCTACTTCAGGAGATAAACCTATTTCTCTAGCCATTTGCATACCATCCTTTACGTGGCTAGCAAGAATAAGACTTGACATGCTCGGAGACAAATTCTCGTGCTTGTTTGGCATGAAAATCTGATTTTCCACATAGTAATCTGGTTTTCTCAACTTTCCAATATCATGATAATAGGCACCTACTCTGGATAACAAGGGATTGGCACCAATCGCCTCAGCAGCAGCTTCTGCTAAAATCCCAACATTGAGAGAGTGGTGGAAAGTACCGGGAGCTTCCAATGCCAGTCGCCGCAATATGGGACTGTTTAGATTAGATAACTCTAGCAATCTAATGTCAGTCGTTATTCGAAACAAGTTCTCCAGGATTGGCAGTAGTAATGAGGCTAGCATAGCCGAGATGATTGCACCTGAAAAGGCCAATCCCGATCTAACTCCAAAGCTGTACCATTCAAAAGAAGAAGCCTGTAGCTGAAGGGATAAGGCAGTAAGGATGTTCATGAAACCTATGATTAAAACGGCCCGACCCAACGCAGCTCTCTCACGATAATGTCTCAACGCATACACTGCAGTTAGACTAGAAATTAACGTATATACTCCTATGGCAAGCTCGTTTGTTATGAGACTAATAAATACAGACGCTGGAAGCGAGTACAGTATTGCTAATTGACCTCCAACTAACAACACCAGAAGAATCGCTCCAAAAGATACCGGTATAACCCAATAAAAATTAAAAGAATCCTGAAAAACATTGATCGTCATGCTCCGACTAAAAAACTCGGCCAGACTTGCGAGGATTTTAGCAACTCCTAGATGGACAACTAAGATCAATCCTGTCAAAAAAAATCGACTAGGCACTTCGCTTTTTTTCTCATGGTAGGTTTGAAGGTTTCGCCAAAGAGCAAATACAAAAAAGATCCCTAATAAAAAAAATCCTACAAATTGATCAACTGGTTGAATTGCCTGATCCTTTTTCTTCAGCTCTTTCAAAATCATCAAGCTCTGGGTGTCAACTGGATCCCCAGCTCGAATTATTTTGTGTCCTTGTTTAATTTGGATAAGAACTGGGGGTACCTGTTCGATCGCTAGTTTCTCCCGAACAAGAGTTTCTTCATCATTAAAGCGAACAGTAGGCTCAATACGATCAGCTAAAAAGGCAATTAGATGAGGTTTGTTGTTCCCCTGAACCGCGGTAAGTAAAAATTCATTTTGACCCAAAAGATCTCTTGCCTGGCTCATATCCCTTATCTGCATTGCATCACTAAGTAGTTCCTCCCTTCCAGTAACCTTGTTTGTCAAGATAATGCTTCTATTCCGATAGAGGAATAACAAATCTCGAGAAGCTACCACTCCAGGATATTTCATAGAGAGCTGAAGTAGACTGACCATTTGGTTTTCTAGCTCAGAGGAAAATCTATTTTTAAAAAGTATCTCAACAACCGCATCCTTCGAAGAAAAGATTGGCAATTCCTGCTTTAACTGCTTAACGAGTAGCGCCAAATCTAGCTCTGGGAAAAACTGATTTTCACTTAAATTTTTTTCTTCACGAAGTCGAGAAAACACTTCTCGTCCCTTGGAAAAGCTACTACGCAAAGTGTTCTCCAAGCGACTGTTAACAGCAATGTCAAGGTCAAAAACTGCCGGCACAGATTCCAAGCTTTCGTTTTGTTTTTTCTGGATAGCCACAATATCTCTAACAGTAAAATCATGTGGAGCTGTTATATCTCTATCAGCAATTGATCCCTGTTCATAATCAGGCAACCGTTGAAATTCGTATCCAAAAACTACTAAGGCAATAATCATAGCCATTCCTAGACCAATCAATATCTGCCGAAAAGTAAACCCCTCAATCCACCCAAGGAACCACCCGCGTAAAAATCCAGTTTGAGTTGAGAGAGTCAGTTTACGTGAGCGATTTGTTTCAACCATTTTCGGTCCAATGGTGGTTTTGGCTATCCACTTGAAAGGTGTTGATAAACCAGGATCAATGGCTATGAGCTAGAGGCTCGCTACCCCATAGGTAGCGATTAGTGAGGCTTGCAATTTCATGTGTGACCTGTAGGTATTATAGCATGTCTATTCTTTTTTAACGGTGAAACCGACTAAAAACTAGAGCAGCATTAGTTCCACCAAAGCCAAATGAATTGGACAAAGCAAAGTCAATTTTGTCCTTGCGCGCTATGTTGGGAACATAATCCAGATCACATTCTGGGTCAGGAGTTTCATAGTTAATAGTTGGCGGTATTACTTGATCGTGGATAGCCATACATGTCAACCCTCCCTCTAAACCTCCGGCAGCACCCAGTAGATGCCCTGTCATTGATTTTGTAGAGCTGACCGAAAGGTTGTAGGCATGTGATCCGAAAAGACGTTTTATAGCAAGAGTCTCTATTCGATCATTTTGAGCAGTACTCGTTCCATGGGCATTTATGTAATCCACACTGGAATATCCGATTTTCGCATCATTTAGAGCTGACTCCATTGCTCTATAGGCACCCGATGCATCATTTGGAGGTGCCGTCATATGATGAGCGTCGCCACTCATACCATAACCTACCATCTCCGCTATGATATGAGCTCCTCTTCGACGTGCAGATTCAAGTTCTTCAAGAACCAGAATACCTGCACCTTCACCCACTACAAAACCGTCTCGCTTGAGATCAAAAGGTCGACTGGCCCGTTCCGGTTCATTGTTTCTAGTTGAAAGCGCACGCATGGCTGCAAATCCACCAACTCCCATAGGCGTGATAGCAGCTTCTGAGCCACCAGCAATCATAGCATCAGCATCCCCTCTTTGAATTATTTTCATCGAGTCTCCCAGGGCATGTGCACCAGCAGAACACGCTGTACAGGTAGCCGAATTTGGTCCGCGGGCCCCTACACGTATGGATACTTGTCCGGCAGCTAAATTTACAATTGCTGATGGAATGAAAAATGGGGAAATCCTTCTGGGGCCATGTTTAACAAATCTTTCATGCTCTCGTTCAATGGTTCCAAATCCTCCTATCCCGGACCCAATATAAACTCCTACCCTATCTGCATTCTTTGAATTGATTTTCAGTCCAGAGTGCTCGAGAGCTCTATCTGAACCGACCATTGCCAGCAAGATAAATCTATCCATCTTGCGTGAAAGTTTTCGATCAACAAACTGAAGTGGATCGAGATCCTTTACCTCTGAAGCAATAGTCGTAGAAAACCCAGTAGGATCAAAGTGTGTAATCTGACTGACTCCACTTTTCCCTTCGAGGACTGATTTCCACGTTCGATCTGTATCATTACCCAGACCACAGATCAGACCCACTCCGGTTACGACCACTCTTCGCAAGTGAATGCTTCTCCGGAGTTTAGGCGTAATTAGCCTGGATATAGCTTATTGCATCTTGAACGGTCTGAATCTTTTCAGCATCCTCGTCTGGAATTTCGATATCGAAGTCCTCTTCAAACTTCATTACAAGTTCTACCGTATCCAGAGAATCTGCTCCAAGATCATCCACAAAACTGGCGTTACCGGAAACATCCGACAACTTAACCCCAAGCTGCTCCACTATTATTTCTTTGACTTTTCCTTCTAACTCTTGATCCGCCATCTCCCCTCCAATTAAATGGTCTCATGAGAAGCTACATGTACAAACCGCCGTTAATATTTAGCACATGACCTGTTATATATCCAGCTTCTTCTGAAGACAGGAAAAGGACTCCAGGAGAGATATCCTCGACTTTTCCAGGACGGCGCAACGGCACATTCTTAATAAGTTGATCACGAATCTTTTCTTGAAGCGATTCAGTCATGCTTGTTTCAACAAAGCCTGGAGCCACGGCATTCACTGTAATATTTCTCGATGCGACCTCTTGAGCCAGAGCCTTAGTAAGACCTATCAATCCCGCCTTACTAGTAACATAGTTAGCCTGACCAGCATTTCCCGTCAAAGCAACTACTGAAGAAATATTAATAATTCGTCCGTAACGTTTTCTAAGCATGTAAGGCAGCACTTCTCGAATCAATTGGAAGACTCCTCTTATATTAATTCCCATTACCTCATCCCAGTCCTCATCACCCATACGCATAAGAAGACCATCTCGGGTAATACCAGCATTATTTACAAGTATGTCAATCTTTTTTTCTCTTTCAATAATTTCTGAAAGGGCCGATCGAATAGAGTTTTTGTCTGTAACATCCAATCTAATACCTAGAGCGTGATTGCCCTCCTCGCAAAGAATACTCGACTCTTCCTGGATACGTTCAAGACTTCGAGCTGCTAAAACAACACGGGCCCCATTTCGCGCAAAATCACGACTGATTTGAAGACCGATTCCACGTGATGCACCTGTGACCAAAGCCACTCTACCTGACAAATCAAACATACTGCTGCTCTACCTGAGAAATAGTCCCAATCGAGCAGACTTGAATGCGTCTGTCGATTCTCCGAATCAAACCTTTCAATACTTTACCCGGTCCAATTTCTGTAGCTGAAACAACACCCAGACAACCTAGCTTTCGAACGCTTGCGTTCCACTGCACTGCCTCTGTCACCTGTCGGATCAGACTAGACTTTACCTCCATAGCCTTTGTGATCGGTAAAGCGTCTACATTGTTAATTAGAGGTACATCAAGATCCCTAAACCGAATAGAATTTAGATTCTCACTAAGACTGTCTTTAGCCGGCTTCATCAAAGAACAGTGGAAAGGGGCACTTACAGGTAGATATACAACTTTTCTTGCACCTTTTTCATGTGCTAATTTACAGGCACGATCAACCGCAGGAGCGTGACCAGAAATCACAACCTGGCTCGGAGCATTTAAGTTAGCTGGAGAAACTGTCTCTTCCCCAGCTACCTGGGTACAAATCTCTCGCACAACCTGATCCTCAAGGCCTAGGACAGCGGCCATTTTCCCAATTCCAACAGGAACAGCATCTTGCATTAAACGACCACGCTCACGTACAACCCTAACGGCATCAGAAAAATCTATTCCGCCAGCACAAACAGTTGCACTATATTCACCCAGACTATGCCCTAAAACAATCTCAGGTCGTTCTCCCAATGATTCCAAAACCCTAAGTATAGCTACCGAAGTTGTAAGGATTGCGGGTTGAGTGTTTAGGGTGAGCTCCAACTCTTCAATTGGTCCTTCAAAGCACAACTTAGACAACGGAAATGATAGTGCTTCATCTGCCTCCTTAAAAACTTCTCTCGCTTGCCAAAACTCAAGGGAAAAATCCTTTCCCATTCCTACAAATTGAGAGCCCTGCCCTGGAAAAACAAATGCCTTCATCGATTAAAACAATCCTAAAGTAACTGGATTAATAGTTTTTTTCTTTACTCTTCGACTTTGACTATTTGTCTTCCCTTATAGTGACCACACTCTGGACAGACATGGTGGGGCAATGTTGGGGCTCCACACTCTGTACAAAGTGAAGTAGAAACTATTTGCAAATGATCATGTGCCCGACGCTTACCTCGACGAGCTTTGGAATGTCTTCTCTTTGGATTTGCCATTTTGAAACCCTCGTGTTTTGGGAAATAAATCTTAAGTCAGTTTTTTCCTGAATTTAGCCAACCCGTGCCATCGTGTATCAGAGAAAGAAGGACAGTTACACTCTACTTCATTTAGATTAGCTCCGCATTCGCCACACAGACCTTTACAGCTAGGACTGCATATAAGCTTCATAGGAAGTTCACTAAATATTGGCTCTAGAACTACCCTGCTAAGATCGATTTTTTCATCTTTATAAAACCCTAGTTCCAGATCATCATAATTCAAATTGACTTCTTCAGTTCCCGCTACACTTACATCAGGAGCATAAAGCAAATCAAAGGACTTCTTTATCGGGTTGAAAAACTGTCCTAAACAGCGATCACACTTAATATTTAGTTTTGTCTCCACAGCCCCCTTTACTCTTACCTTTTGACCAGACAAAAGTGTCAGTTCACAAAACCCACTAATAGGTTCATTAAGGTGCAGTGAGAAGCCACTCTTATCAAGATCTAGCTGATCTTCGGAAAGAAAGATCTTGACTCGGTGAGGTGTTCCACCTTCTTTTATAGCGGCTACCTCAACAATCATTGAGCTTATCTCCCTAACTGCCAAAGCGACAAACCTACTGTAACACCGGGAAACTTGTCAAGAGCATTAATAGCGTACATATAAAGAGATAAACCCTTTTCTGTAAGTGGTTTAAAGTCAATAATAAGACCCTAGAATATCATTATATCGTTGAGATGCGTAACCATCTGTCATTCCAGCAATATAGTCTCAAACCACTCGGGCTCGACCAACATCAAAGAGTCTAGATTGGTGATGAGGAGGAAGCTCTTTAGGATTTCCGTGATAGTGATGAAAAAGTCCTTGAAGAATCCGTTGGGTAATTGATTGAGCCGAATAGAGGCTTGAATTGCTATACAGATTCTCCGTTAAAAATTCTTTGAGTTGTTGGTTACAAAGAGACGTGTCTGGACTCATAGAGACCATGCGAAACTCCCCATTACGGATATCATCTAATTTTCGAACGTCTAATTTCTTCAATTTCTCATCTGTGCACTTAATAAGATCGGTTACTAGATAATCTATAAGGCACCTCAACGTCTCACTGACCCATATCCTTTCTTGAAGATCTGCATATCGGCCCCGGATGGTTTCGGACAATTTTTTGAATAGAGGAACTTCTTTCAAAATTAACTCTAGCGAAAGCAATCCGGACCTATATCCATCATCAAGATCTGCCGTGTTATAAGCAATCTCATCAGCAACATCAATAACCTGCGCTTCAAGAGTTGGTTTTACGCCTAACTCGTATTCGCTCAGATCCAAGTAACATTGGGTTGAATCAGCCCAATCATTGCTGTGCTTTACGATACCCTCTCTAACCTCATAAGTAAGATTTAACCCTCTAAACTCCGGATACTTAACTTCAAAGTCCTCTACAATTCGCAAAGCATGAAGATTATGATCAAAACCAGATCCATGGTCTTTCATGATCTGATCCAAAACCTTCTCTCCTTCATGACCAAAAGGAGGATGACCAATATCGTGACTCAAAGCTAGTACTTCACACAGATCGCTGTTTATTCTTAATGCACGAGCTATGGTTGTAGAAATTTGACTAACCTCTAAAGTATGTGTAAGACGAGTACGAAAATGGTCGGAAAAACGAAAAGGAAACACCTGGGTTTTGTTCTCTAGTCTCCGAAATGCCTTGGTATGTACAACACGATCCCTATCCCGTTGAAATTCGGATCGATAAAAGTGGAAGGGTTCAGGATGGCGCCTCCCTCGACTTCTATTATCCTTCATTGCATAAGGAGCAAGAGAATGAACAAAAACATCTTCTGATTGTGTGATCGAGGGATTTTTCAAATGTTCCTCAGTTTTCTCGAAAATAGCATGACATAGTTAATTTTTGCTAAAATGTTATCTTAAATTTTACTTCTCAAGCGCCTGTAGCTCAGCAGGATAGAGCAACGGGTTC
>CAZMUJ010000005.1:0-44767 GCA_964569605.1 uncultured Acidobacteriota bacterium | reverse complement strand
CCATCCAACATTGAGTGATCATTTGAGCGAATTGTGTCAACGAAATTTTGAAACATATTTCCAGTCCCAGTTCCACTTGGTCCAGGCTCACGGTTTCTTCCCATATAGGTATGCCAATCCCCACTACTGCCTATTACCAGGTACCCTTCGGAACCATAAAATAGATTACCAATACTGACTGAGGCTCCGTTCGGTTGACCTTCAGGATTGGTGACCCAGTGACGGACTTCAAATTGCAAAATTTTCTTCTTGTCACCCTTTCCATCTTTATTGGGAAATTCAAACACAGAGATTAAAGAGTTGGGAGTTTCCTGGTCATCATCGAACATGAAGTGCCCACCAAATGAAGAAACCTTTGTTGGCAAGTCAACACCTAAACCCCACCGAGCGATATCCATCTGATGAGCCCCTTGGTTACCTATGTCACCGTTTCCATAGTCCCAATGCCAATGCCAATTGTAGTGAAAACGATTACGAGAGAATGGCCTTTTAGGAGCTGGTCCAAGCCAAAGATCATAATGTACTCCTGATGGTACTGGCTCTTCTGGTTTGCGGCCAATTGTATTACGCCATTTGTAACAAATTCCCTTTGCCATATATACCTCACCTAGACCACCTGAGTTTAAGAAGTCCATAGCCGATTTGTATCCTGAGAAGGATCGACGCTCAGCATGATGTTGGATGAAGCGGTTGTATTTTCGAGAAGCCTTTACCAGCTGCTGACCCTCAAAAATGTTGTGGGTTCCCGGTTTCTCGACAGAAGCATGCTTGCCTGCCTGGACAGCCCAATAAGCAGCTAGGGAATGCCAATGATTAGGAGTGGCAATACTAACAGCGTCAATTGTCTTATCTTCATACAAATTTCTTAGATCAATATAGGCTTTTGGCTCAGGAATACCGTCCTCTTGCATCAGGCTTTTTTTCTGTGCAATAACGTTCTCATCCACATCACAGATTGCAGCAACCTCAACATTTTTAAGACCTGAATAACCCTGGATGTGACCATATCCCATTCCACGAATTCCAATCACACCAACACGAACTCGATCGTTTGCTCCAAGAATCTTTCCATAACTTGCTGCAGAAAACCCCACGGACAAACCAGCACCGGCAACACTACCAATAAATTTCCGACGAGAATTCTTTGACGAAGATTTTGACATTTCCTCTCCTCACATTTTCCTGTTACATCCAAAACATGAAAAAACCCATAAAAACTCAAACCAAGCAAAATTGTTAACTTTAGATTGTAGAATAGACTTAAGACAAAAAATAGTGGCCAATTCTCCTGAAAAAAAGTTAACCTTTAATTCAGAGTTTTTCTGTTCTTCCAAGCTTCACAAAAGGTCGTTTACATGGAAAAATTACTTAAGATTTTCTTGCTTTTTCTCCCTCTCACTTTTTTGGCAACAAGTACCTTGGCTGATCGGCCAAATGTAGTCTTTATTCTAGTTGACGATATGGGCTACGGAGATATTGGTCCCTTCGGGGTCACCGATATCAAAACCCCCCACCTTGACCGGCTAGCTCGTGAAGGTGTCAAGCTCACCGATAGTTATGCAGCAGGATCAGTGTGTTCGCCAACACGGGTTGCTTTCCTCACGGGACGCTACCAACATCGCGTGGGGATGGAATGGGCAAATTACTGGATTGGATCGGATAAAGGTCTATCCACCTCTGAGATTTCCATTGCAAGAATGTTGAAAAACAATGGGTACGCTACTGGAATCATTGGTAAATGGCACGTGGGCGGTACAGTTGAAATCGCTCCCAATGCCCATGGCTTTGACCAGTTTTTTGGATTCCTCGGCCCCAATGTGGATTTCTATACCCACCAAGAAGTTATTCCAATGACAGGCGTGCCTGATCTTTGGGAAAATACTAAGCCAGTAAAGGCCGAAGGGTACATGACGGATCTCATCACAGAACATTCGGTGACTTTTATAACAAACCATGCAAGGAAACCATTTTTTCTCTTTGTTTCATACAATGCTCCGCATTGGCCCTTCCAACCGCCAGATCGACGCTGGGTTGCAAAACCAGAAAATTATCTTGAAGGAACCCGCAGAGATTACAACCGAATGGTTGAGCGAATTGACGATGGAATCGGCGAGATTCTTCAAACACTCGATGAAAAAAAATTGGGAGAAAACACCTTGGTTATTTTTACAAGCGATAACGGTGGTGAGCGCTTATCTCGAAACGCACCATTTTTTCATCACAAAGCAACTCTTTGGGAGGGTGGAATTCGGGTGCCTTCCTTGATTCGGTGGCCAAAACAAATACCAGCTGGAACAACTTCCAAACAGGCAAACATAACAATGGATATGACGGCAACTATTCTTGCCGTTACCGGAACAAAACCACCGGATGGGCGACTCCTTGACGGAATAGACATACTACCCATTATCAAGGGAGAAAAGCCGATCCAGGAACGTACTTTTTTCTGGCGCCTGCCATTAATGCCAAATGAGAATTGCACTCCAACGCACTCTAATTTTCAATGCCAACTACAAAAAGCAGTTCGAAAAGGTAACTGGAAATATGTTCTAGATGGGTATGAGAAACTAGAATTTCTATTTGACCTCGAAACCGATCCGGGTGAAAAGCAAACATTAGCTTACAAACATCCAGAGATTGTTCGTGAGCTAAGAGACCTTATGAAGCAATGGGAAAAGGATGTCCCCATTATCCAAAACGTTAAATAAAGTACTCGATTAGCTAGACTACGAGTCGAAGCTCCTCCTAATAAACTTTTCTTAACCTAGGTCGACCCAATTAAATAGATTTATTCAGCTCTCTCATTCTCTTCCTTATCGTAATGAAAATGTTGGAAACGAGTTCGCTCTTCCTCATATTTAGCACGTAAGTCTTGAGTTATCGGATCTTGGCTCACCTCTGCTGGTGCCACATCCCACCAAACCTGAGAAGGAGGCAATCCTTTATATTTTTCAGTTTCGGCTACGATGACACAAGTGCTCTCCTCTGCCCGAGATTCCCGCAAAGCTTCTCTAAGTTGATCCAGAGTACGTACATTCCACGTACGAGCACCCATGCTCTCAGCATTTTTAGAAAAATCAATATCTATGAAATTGCCTTCTAATCGATCCGTGTTTGTGTCTCTATGCCGAAACTCAAGCCCAAAACTGTGGCCAGCTCGAACCCTCTGAAGTCCATGAATTGATTGAAATCCATGGTTCTCAGAGATAATTACTGTAATTTTTAAGTTTTCCTGTAAGGCTGTCACCAATTCGGTCGGGTTCATTAGATAGGTTCCGTCACCAATCAATACATAAACCTCACCTTTGGAATTAGACATACGGGCGCCAAGAGCAGCAGGTATTTCGTATCCCATACATGAGTTTCCAAATTCTAGATGACAAGCAGCACTACTACTCACATTCCAAAGCTTATGCAGATCACCAGGTGGTGTCCCTGCAGCGGCAATTACCAAGTCACCCTCTCGGGATTCTTCATTCAAAACTCCTATGAGTTGACCTTGGTTCATTGTTTCTCCCGAATGTTGAGTGAAAACTTTTTCTACGAGGTCTTTATCCCATTCTCTCTTTATCTTGGTGATCCGCTTGAGATAATTTGATCTAGGTTTAATTCCTATTGATTCCCCTCTTTTCAAGAGTGCCCTCAAACCTTCACGGGCATCTGCAACTATCGGCAGTGCTCCTTGTTTATAAGCATCCTGTGCGCAGACATTTATGCTGATGAATCTTACATTTGGATTTGCAAAGGCTGATTGAGAACCCGTGGTGAAATCCGTCAAGCGAGTTCCAACGCTGATGACCAGATCTGCTTGGGCCACAATGTTTCCGGATAAAGCGGTACCAGTAACACCCTGGCCTCCCAAGAGAAGATCGGAATCCACTTTGATAGACCCCTTTCCTGCAAAGGTTTCACCCACTGGAATACCAAAACGTTTGGAGCATTCCTGGATTTCCTCTGAAGCCTCAGAGTAATGGACCCCTCCGCCTGCAATCATCACAGGATTTTTAGAGTTCTGTAATAGCTTAATGGCTTCATTAATTCTTTGAGAATCCGGTAATTTTCTCTCTACTGGCCACACCCGAGCTTTGAAAAATTGAACTGGGTAATCGAAAGCATGTGCCTGAATATCCTGTGGTAAAGACAGGGTAACTGCACCTGTCATGGCTGGATCGGTAAGTACACGCATAGCCTCGGGTAACGCAAGTAGCAACTGCTCTGGCCTAGTGATCCGATCAAAGAAACGACTCACTGGTCGAAAACAATCGTTCACACTCACATCTGCTGAGATAGGATGTTCGAGCTCCTGCAATACAGGTCCCTGAAAACGTGTTGCATAGTAGTCAGATGCCAACAAGAGCACAGGTAAGCGGTTAATGGTTGCCGTAGCTGCTCCGGTAATCATGTTGGTTGAACCGGGCCCAATAGATGCTGTACATGCCAACGTTGCCAATCTCTTATTTTCCTTGGCAAATCCAATAGCGGTATGCACCATAGACTGCTCATTACAAGGCTGGTAAAGTGGCAATTCCTGCCCTTGCTCCCATAGAGCCTGTCCTATCCCTGCAACATTTCCATGCCCAAAGATTCCAAACATTGCTGGGATTAGACGGCGTGTTTTCCCATCGCGTTCACTATACTGAAACTGTAGATATTTGACCAAGGCCTGCGCCATGGTCAGACGAATAATTTGCTTACCCTCTAATGACATTTCTAATAAAGCTCCAAATCTTACTTTTCATCCAATTCCAATCTCACGCAAATATTGGGGAGTGCGCTTTGCAATTGGAAAAGGCTTATCAAGAGGTGCAGAATACATATCTTGCTCTACAATTCCCCAACCCCTGCAATCAACTTCCCTAAGAATGTTCCGAAACTTGACAAAGTCAATGGCACCTTAAACACAACTAAAAAGCTAACTAACAATACATTCCAAACGAACTAGCTCGACATTAGTGATTAGCAGTTGTTGCAATGTTAAAAATCAGTTCATTTCTCTTACATTAAATCAAGAAAAACTAAGCAGAACGTAAAGTTCTGCTTGAAGATCAAGTACTATTCGCTTGATACTATACAAAACATGTACTTTGTGTTTAACCTTTTTAAGTTAGGGAGTTTCTATGCGTAGAAGAAATTTTTTGAAATCAACCAGTGGAGCGCTTATTGGATCCGCATCTTTAAGGAATGTAACCGCCAAATCCAACATTTCTGCAAATGATAAGGTCAGTATTGCTATGATGGGAGTGCGTGGACGTGGCACCTGGTTAACAAGGTACTTCTCGGCACTACCTGAAGTAGACATTCCTTACATCTGCGACGTGGATCCAAGCGTTGTGGGTCCAGCAACCGAGGTCATAGAAACTAAAAAAGGTAAAACCCCAAAACTTGTAGATGACATTCGTTATGTGCTAGATGATCAGTCCATTGATGCTGTCATCATTGCTACACCTGTTTTCTGGCACTCCGCTGCAACAATCCTGGCCTGTGAGGCAGGGAAAGACGTGTACGTTGAGAAGCCAGTGTCTCACAACATCCGTGAAGGACGACTAGCAGTAGAAGCAGCCCGACGCAATGATCGGATTGTACAGGTTGGGACACAGCGTCGCAGCAGCAATGGCACGAATAGATTCATTGACTATGTGCAATCCGGAAAAATTGGCCGTCTTCTCATGGCCAAAATATGGAACGTTCAAATGCGTAGTAATATCGGCCACAAATCAGATGAACCCGTTCCCGCTGACATTAATTACGATAATTGGACAGGTCCGGTAACTATGCTCCCGTTTAACCGAAACCGCTTCCACCACAAATACAACTGGAACTGGCATTATGGGGCAGGGGACATTGCTAATGATGGATCTCACTGGCTTGATCTGGGTCTTTGGGCATTGGATCTTGGCCATCCATCAGAAGTTAGTGGCATGGGTAGAAAGTTATTTTTCGACGATGATCAAGAAACCCCAGACACTCAAAATGCTACATACAAATACAAAGACAAGGTCCTCATGTATGAACAGCGGCTATGGAACCCTTATATGATGGATAACTCACAATGTGGAATCGCCGTGTACGGAACCGAGGGATATGCTACCTTCTCTGAAGACAATGGTGAGTCTTTCAAAGTCTTTGATCAAAAGGGAAAACTTGCCCATCTTGAATTTGAAGCCTCTGAATCCAAATGGACGCCATGGGAACTTAACGGGGAATCCCATTATCAAAACTTTATTAATTGTATTCGTTCCCGACAAAAACCTAATGCAGACATTGAGGTAGGACACATGGCTGCTAGCCTATGCCACCTGGGAAATATAGTAGCCCGCACGGGACGTACTATCCATTTTGACAGTACAACGGAAACAATCACTGGCGATGCTGATGCCAATCGACTGGTGTCAGGAAACTACCGAAAACACTGGTCAAGTGAGCTACTAATTTCTTAAAACAATCAATCGGTCTTTGCAATTGAGTAATTTAGTGTTCAGATCCATTAATGGATTTTACCTTTGATCTATACTGTTAAATTACATATTTCATTCAGAGCTCAACAATTAGTCGATGACTCTATTGGGTTGATTATTTCATAATGGCACAAAAAACTGTCACTTGGACTGTTGGACGCCACCTTGTTGAGCAAGAACACTTTTTCCCGGAAGCAACTGGTGAATTTACAAACTTAATAACTGATTTGACTTTGGCATTCAAACTCATTTCTAAGGAAGTCAACAAAGCTGGAATAGCTCAACTTCTTGGTCTCACTGGCCGCTCCAATGTGCACGGTGAATTAGTCCAAAAGCTTGACGACTTCGCAGATGACACCATATTTAAGGCAATGGATCATGGTGGACATCTTTGTCTCATGGCATCAGAGGAAAACGAAGAGGTCCTCCCTATTCCTGATCGTTTCAAAAAAGGTAAATATATTTTAATTTTTGATCCGGTAGACGGATCTTCAAATATAGATGTCAATGTAAGTATTGGTACCATTTTTTCCATCTTACGTCGCCGCAGTCCAGGCCCTGATGGAACCCTCCAAGATTGTCTTCAAAAAGGCGTCGATCAAGTAGCTTCAGGCTACTGTATCTATGGTTCGAGCACGATGCTTGTTTATACGGCTGGACGAGGAGTTTCAGGATTCACACTAGACCCCAGTATCGGGGAGTTTCTTATTTCTCATCCCCAGATTAAGATTCCCTCTCGGGGTTGCATTTACTCCATAAATGAGGCCTACGAAAACGAATGGGACGTAGGAACTCAGAAATACATCAAGCATTTAAAGGGGTTAAAAAACAGGAATGGGAACAATTATTCACTACGTTACATTGGTTCCTTAGTTTCCGATTTTCATCGTAATTTATTGAGAGGTGGAATTTTCCTCTACCCCACTAGTTACAAGAATCCAGACAATCCGAAGGACAAGCTAAGACTGCTTTACGAAGCTAATCCACTTAGCATGGTTGTAGAACAAGCCGGCGGCAAATCCTCAACGGGTATAGAACGTATCCTAGAAATTCAACCCGAGTCATTACACCAAAGGGTTCCTCTTATAATCGGAAGTCCAAAAGACGTTGATGATTACGAACGCTATCTTTCCCATGCTCAGTCTAGCGACGGCTAACAGGGGGAACCGCCACACCCTCTTCCCCTGAGAAAGAAACTTTACGGCCAGAAAGATCATGATAGCAATCTACACCTTCCGCAAAATAGTGGCAGACTAGAGCTTTACGAGAGAGTGTTAGGTCTCGCCGAACCTCGGCCCCATGAAGAAGGTTGGCATGCCATAGTAGTACATCCCCCTTCTTGGCCAAAAACTCCTTCCTCCTCAAACTATGACGGAAAATCAGCTCTTGAATATGGGGTTCGTACCGCTCATGGTAGATTCCATGTTGTCTTTCCTCAAAATCCTCATTGCTGATTCCAACATTCTTACTGAGAACATAAGGCAACCGGTGAGATTTTGGATAGTAGTAGAGAGGGCCAGAATCAGGATGTACATCCTCGCAAGCAATCCAAGCAGCAATAAGATAACCTGGTGGTTTCGTGGTCATGTGAATCGAGTCGGAATGTGCAGCTTGCTCAGTTCCCTTATGAGAAGTAATAGTCTGAAAGGGACAGGTGCGACGATCAAATAGAATTTTTGTAATCTCTAGCAATTTAGGGTAGTGGAGGATCTCTGCAACCTCAGGGACAGAAAAGTGTGTGTTCAAGAACCTTTCAGGCCAAGGATCTCCAGGGAAATTACTAGTGTAAAACTTTTCTTTATTCCCCTGGTAAAATTTCTCATACGCCTCCCAAACCCGATCTATTTTTTCGTCTGAGATCAGTTTTTCTATGACTAAGTAGCCAGCCTGAGCAAATTCATTGCACCACCTTGCCTGAACCTCGGTAATTACACCAGATGTCAGCTTTCCTTCCAGGGAAATACCCCATTTTTCTGTGTCTAGCCAGGGAATGCCAGGATTGTTCTTTTCTGTTTTCTGTTTCAAGTTCTACCTTACAAAGAACAAAAAACAGAATCCCAAATAAATGACCCTTTGTTAAAAGTAAAAGTTGGCCCACGCCGAATCATTTTGTTCCCTGCCCTAACCTTTTTGATTTATCAGAACTTCTACAGAATAAAAGTCTACGGGCCTATGAAATCAGGAATTAAACCGCTCTTCAGCGCGATCCCAATTCACAACATCCCACCAAGACTCAATGTAGTCACCCCGCAAGTTCTGATATTTTAGATAATAGGCATGCTCCCAAACATCCAGACCTATAATGGGAAGATTCCCATACATTAGAGGACTGTCCTGATTTGCCGTGGACAAAACCTCCAAACCTCCACTGCTTCGAACTAACCAGGCCCAACCAGAGCCAAAACGAGTCATTCCAGCTTGAGCAAACACCTGTTTGAATTTCTCAAAACTTCCAAAAACAGCATCAATCTCTGAACTTAAATTTCCACTTGGAACACCAGAACCCCCAGGACCCATAATAGTCCAAAAAAGTGAATGATTGGCATGGCCCCCGCCGTTGTTTCGGACTGCTGTCCGGATATTTTCTGGAACAATAGAACATTCTTTAGCAAGCAACTCTTCAAGTCCCTTGCCCTGTAATCCGGGCGCTGACTCTAGTGCAGAATTAAGATTTCCAACGTACGCATTATGGTGTTTCCCATGATGGATCTCCATCGTTCTTTGATCGATAGATGGCTCCAAAGCATCTGAGGCATATGGCAATGCTGGAAGTGAAAAGGGCATATTTCCTCCTTGATGGATCTATAAAAGACTTATTCTCCGGGATCCAACTGAAAAATTTCAGAGCTCGAGACCCCACCTGCTGACAAAGTACACAGCCAAAAAGCTTCTACTGGGTACTGCCAATACAGACAACTACTAGCTACGATACCAAGACCAAGAGTGGCGAGCAACTCTCTTTGGCATTCTCAAGGAATCCTATGCTTAGGAGTTGAAATCGACTTGTTAATAACGTAGCCTCAAACTGTGACAGAGGAATCCATATCTGGACATAAAATATTAGAGATTCCGATCTTCCAACTACCTAATGTTGTTTTGTTCCCTAATACTTTCCTTCCTCTTCACATTTTTGAACCACACTATCGAAATATGGTAAGGAAGGTTTTAGATCCAGGTCAAGAAGTTGGAATGGCTCTGCTCAAACAACCATGGAACCGTCAAAATAGAACCCAGATCTTCCAGGTAGGTGGGATGGGAAAGATTGCGGAGTGTCTCCAATTAGAGAATGGGAAGTTTGACGTGTTACTGAAGGGAACGAGTCGCTTTAAGTTGATTAAGTTTTTAAGACATTCTCCCTATCCAATTGGGAAAGTTGAAATTCTCCCTGAACCACAACCACATTTAGAGCAAGCATATAGACTAACTTCTAGTTTAGTTAGTTCATTTGGCAAGCTCTCAGAAATGGCTACCATGAATACAAAGACTGAAATGCTCGAGGATCTAGACTTCCAAACTCTTGTTAACTCGATATGCTCCTCCATCAATATCAGTGATTACCAAAAACAATTGTTACTCGAAATGAATGACCTCGCCCATAGAGCAGACAACTTACTCAAAATAATTGACGACCTACTAGTTCAACAAGGTTTGGTAGAACGCTTCCATCACCTACGACCTAAAAACCCCTTTTACAACTAGCAGTGCAAAGCAGAAATCGATCAGAGCAACAGCGCTAGTTTCCCCCAAAAGCTGGGGAGAATTCTGTCAATTGGATTCATTTCTTCTACTGGGATGTCCATTCACGAGTATAGTTTTTTCGAAAGATCTCCCCTTCTCCTGATCATCCAACGAAACAAAAGAAAAGAGTTTTGATAATTGTTCACTCCTCCAACAAATTTCAAAAAAGACTCTAATAGTAACTCTCTTAGCATTATTAGTTCAAAAACTGATAGAGTAATCTGATTCTTTTCTGTAAGTGATCATTAATTGGTATTTCTACCAAAGCAACGAATTAGTTGTACAGAAAATTTATGAAAAGCCCTTTATAGAAAAGACACTATCTATTAAGGAAAACTCCAGGATAAAGTTTCTCAGATTATAATAGACTTTATAGGCTCTCCTATGCAGGCAATTCAGATTAGTAAACCAGGGGGAATTGAAGTACTCGAATTGGTGTCGGTCCCCGTACCTTCCCCCGGTCCCAAAGATGCTTTGATTGGTGTTGAAGCAGCTGGGGTAAACTTCATAGACATCTATCACCGAAATGGTTTGTATGCAAATGAATTTCCTTTTATTCCTGGGGTCGAAGGAGGGGGAACAGTTCTCGAAATCGGCAGTGCGGTACATGAGGTCAAAGTTGGGGACAAAGTTACATATGCGATGCAGCTTGGCTCTTATGCAGAACAGGCTGTAGTGCCATCCAAAAACTTAATACCTGTACCTAAAGGTCTGACGATTCTATCTGCAGTAGCTGCAACAGTACAAGGACTGACAGCTCACTACTTGAGTAGATCAACCTCCAACCTAACCTCTGAGTCTAGCGTATTAATCCATGCTGCTGCTGGTGGTGTTGGGCGTTTATTGGTCCAAATGGCCCGTATTATAGGGTGTGAAGTCTATGCAACAGTTTCCACAGAGAACAAGGAAAAGATTGCTCGCAGTGCAGGGGCTCAGCATGTTATCAACTACTCCGTAGATAACTTCTTAGAAAAAGTAAAAAAGTTAACGGATGGTAGAGGGGTTGATGTTGTTTTTGATTCCGTCGGCAAGAGCACATTTCAGGACAGTCTCAAGTGTCTGAAACCCCGCGGTCTACTTTGCCTCTTTGGACAAAGTAGTGGTCCCGTTTCTCCTCTAGATCCCCAGTTACTTAATTCTAGCGGATCTGTTTTTTTAACCCGGCCCTCTCTTAATCATTACGCTGCAAACAGGCAGGAGCTCTTAGCAAGGGCAAAGGAAATCTATACGTGGATAGAGAAGGGATTATTATCGGTACAAATAGATAGAACCTTTCCTCTTGTCCAAGTTGCCAAGGCTCACCAAATTTTGGAACAACGAAAATCCATTGGGAAAATACTGCTTATCAATCAACTGTGTCCTAGCGGAGACTAAGCGATGTCCAAGCATGGCTTAGTCCTACTTTTTTTTCTTTTGGGAATAATTATTTCCCCGCACATTTCTGCAGAAAATCTTGAGAAAAAAATTTCTTTAACTTTTGAATACGTGCCGTTTATGAAGCCTCTTGGCTTCTTTAGAGCTCGTGAACTTAGCAACATGATTCTGAAGAGTTTGGAAAGGGAAAAGATCCAGGCCGCGGGGTTTGTAGTCCAATCAAAAGTTGAAGATGATCCGTCTACTTTTGTGATTCTAGATGATTGGGCCTCACGGGGGCATCTTTTAGGAAATCAAACGTGGGGTGATGCTGATTTAAATGAGCTCGAACCCGATCATTTTTATGAGCATCTCCGAGATGGACAGAAGTACCTCAGGACAATTTCCAGAGCCCATCCTATCAATTATCGTTTTCTACGTTTTCCCAATCTTCATGAGGGTGACACTCGCAAAAAGAAAAAGCGTATCCGGAAAATTCTTGAGCGCGGGAATTACCGTATCGCAACTGTCTCCGTAAAAACTGCTGGCAACTTTTTTAACCGTCCCTTTGTGATCGCTCAGAGAAAATACCCTGAAAAACTAGATCTTCTTCGTGAAAAATATATTGGTCACATCCAGACATCTCTGGACTATGCTGAAAAACAAAGTCAAATTGTTTTTGGGAAAAATATCTCTCATGTACTTCAGCTACACATGGGTGTAGCAACGGCAATGATGATCACTTCTTTAATAGAAGCCCTGAAGTCCAGAGGATACCATTTTATCAGTATGATAGAAGCGCTAGACGACCCTGCTTATTCAAGACCTGAAAAATATGTAGGACCTTTAGGCCTGACTTTTACCGATCGGGTTGCTGCAACCGAAGGATTACCCTTTCATGAAAATTCTGGAGTCAACCCTAAAATACTGGAAGAAGAACTCGAAAACTTACTCGAAAAGTGAGGTAAAGAGCTCCTTCCTCCTTTGACAATCTCCATTACAACAGACAAGCCGGGGTTTCCATAACAAAGCACTTAACATTTCTCATTATTTCTTTGTTATGCCGCTTCTAAAACTCTCAACTACCTTAGTCACGTTTCCATCTGCGACGATCTATCCTCAACTAAAACTTCTGAAAAATTCTAGAACCTCACTATTAAGAAAGAATGAATGACATAAGCCATGTTAGCAAACCAGCCATGATGCAATAAATACTCATTGGAATGATTGTCTTTCGGATTAGATCACCTTCACGACCTAACAGTCCAACCGTAGCACATACTGCAACCACATTGTGAACAGTAACCATATTCCCAGCTGCACCACCCACCGCTTGGGCCGCTACAATCAAAGTAGGTAAGACATTGATCCTTTCAGCAGTAGAAAACTGAAAAAGTGAAAACATCAAATTAGAGATGGTGTTGCTCCCTGCCACAAAGGCTCCCAGTGCTCCAATCCATGGAGCTAGTAATGGCCAGGCAGTACCCGTTATATCTGCAGAGGCTTCCGCTAGGAGTAAGGGCATACTTTCGATCCCAGAAAGATTGTAGTCGGACCCTGACTGGATAAATACTCGCACCATAGGCACTGCAAACATCAAAGGCAAAGCCGCACTAAAGATCTGAGAACCAGCCTTTCTCCAAGATTCAAGAATCTGTGGAACAGACATCCTATAAAAAATATAAGTAAAAAAAACGGTTACTAGAAACATAAATCCAGGAAGATAAAAGGGTTGAATCCTCTGCCCAATATTGGTTCCAAAAAAATTGGAAGAGCCTATAGAAATGTATTGAAGCCAGGCTTGAACACCAAGAGCTGGAATTCTGGTGATCAAAAGCAAAAGAGCCACGAGAGCATAGGGAAACCAAGCCCTAAAAGAGGACATAGAAGGATTCATTTCCACCTTTTCCTCCTCTGAATCTATTTGACCCGTCCAGTCCTTACACCACAACTCACGGACCGGAAACTCCCAGGAACAGTTCGAGCAAAACCAGCCACGGTGGGTAACCGGAACAACTATAGCCAATCCCACTGCTGCACCAACAAGCGAAGGGAATTCTGGCCCTAGAAACCTGGCACATATAACATAGGGAAGAGAAAATGCAGCTGCTGAAAAAATGGCAAATGGCCAGATTTCTAGTCCATCTCGAAACCGCCTTTGGGGCCCAAAAAATCGGCTCAACATGCCACAAAGAACCAGCGGCATAATTAACCCACACAATGCATGGATTAAAGAAACCTTAAAACTGATATCGTCTATTAACCAAGAAAAAGACAGACCTCTACTCGCCACATACTCTGTAACTAGCGGAGCATCCAATCCCCCTGCGATGCCGACCAAAATGGGAGTTCCAACTGCCCCAAATGAAACTGCTGTACTTTGTACAATCAGCCCTACCATTACAGCAGCAGCCGCTGGAAAACCCAGCGTCATCAATAGTGGAGCGATCACTGCTGCCGGGGTACCGAAACCGGAAGCTCCCTCGATCAAACTCCCAAAAAGCCATCCAACGATGATTGCCTGGATTCGACGATCACGACTGAGTCTCATAAGAGAGAATCGAATCGTCACTATTGCACCACTCCCTGTAATAGTTGCGAGTAAGAGAAGAGCGCCGAAAACAATGTACAAGATAGAAACGGAAAGAATCAGACCCTGTACAGTAGCCGCAGCTAGAACCTCAATTCTTACTTTCCAAATTAAAGCGGCGATAAACAATGTTCCTAAATACGCAATAGGCATTGCTTTACGAGCCGGAAGGCGCAATCCAACCAGTAGGACTGCCACTACCAAAATTGGGGTCAAGGCCAGGAGACTTAACACAAGAAAAAGCAGCTAAGTAAAAACAAAATGTCAGTAGAAACTAGTTACTGCACATACCTCTTTGGGGAGCTCCACATGCACAGGGACCAGTTTCATCAATACCTGATCTAAGCACTGACTGTTCACTGGTTAAAGCGAAGGCTGAGATTAGCCGTCGTGTCTGCTGACTTTTACAATTAGGACACTCTATAGAATCGGGTTGACGAAAAATAATTTTTTCAAACTTATCTTCACAATTTTCACAGTGATATTCATAGATAGGCATAAATATTATTGTAACGCTTCTACACTCTTTGATCGCGAGTTTTTAGATTTTTGTCTTTTTGGTTAAATTTGAAGGCATTAAAACATAGGATTTTCAGTCTATTTCACGTTTTCTGACACCCAGATTTGCTAGTTATTTAACGATGAAAAATCAATTGTATGGAAAAAATCTTTTTCCTGAAGGAAAAAGATTCTTGACTGCCGTCTTGTTCATCTCTTTTATCTTCTGGAACTCCTGTAGTCACTCGACACAAGAAACACGGGCTCTCTGGGTGGTACGTGACGCATTGATCAGTCCCAAGTCGGTTGCTCAGATGATAAATGATGCTGTCCAGGGAGGATTCAATACGCTTCTGGTCCAAGTCCGTGGTAGAGGGGATGCCTTTTACCAATCCACTCTCATTCCTAGAACAAGACAACTTTCCCAGCAGCGTGCAGAATTCGATCCCCTTGAAATGACAATTGAACTGGCTAAAAAACATAACTTGAGGATCCACGCCTGGATTAATTTACTTCTGGTTTCGAGTCTTTCCCAAGTTCCTCAATCTAAAAAGCATGTTGCCCTTCAACACCCAGACTGGATACTAACTCCAACAGATCTAATTAAAAACACTAGGGATTCTCCAACTGGAAATCTTCGGAAACTTTCCCTACTGATCCAATATTTTCGACAAAAAAAAACAACAGAAGGACTCTTTCTAGATCCTGCAATTCCACAAGTACAAAACCATTTGCTAAACATGATTAGCGAACTGATTTCCAATTACAGTCTAGATGGTATCCATTTAGACTATGTTCGTTATCCTGGATCAGATCCTGCTTACAGCCTGGGTTCCATTTCCCAGTTTGCCAGGTCAGTTTCCGGGGACAACTTTGGACGACAAGGACTATCTATGGAGGAGTCGCTTGACATTAGCCGAAAATCCCAACAAAAGTGGAACCAGTTTCGCCGAGATAAAGTAACCCAACTCGTCTCTAAAATCCATGCAATGGTGCGTCAAAGTGATCCAAAAATGATTCTCTCCGCTGCTGTTGTAGCCGACTCCAAACGTGCATATGGCTCTTTATTTCAGGACTGGGAGAAATGGCTAAAAGCAGGTATTCTTGATGTAGTTTGTCCTATGTCCTACACACCACAATCGACGGTTTTTAAGGATCGAATTCAAATGGCAAAGAAAACGAGCTCACAGGCCCAAGTGTGGGCTGGAATTGGAGCCTACAAACTAGATGGTTTGGGTATCATTGAGCAAATCAAAATATCACGCAGTCTTGGTACTCATGGGTTTGTAGTTTTTTCTTACAACACCTTGATTGCCTCTACTAAGTCCCGACGGAGCTTGTGGGAGCCCCTGGTTGGATTCCTTAAATCCCCGTCCACTAAACCCCTGATCTAGTTTTAAAAAAATTGAATGGGCCGTTAACCAGTCTCTTTAAACTTAACATCCAAGCAAGAAAAATGAGAGACTCTCCAATTTACAGACAACCTTCAAACATGTCACGTTAGATGCCGAAGAACATGTCCTCCGTAGATCTGACGAGGCCGGGCAATACGACGGTCAGGATCCTTCATGAATTCTTCCCACTGTGAGATCCAACCAATAGTTCTGGCTATCGCAAACAATACCGGGAACATCGACGAAGGAAACCCAATTGCTTTATAAATGAGCCCCGAGTAAAAATCGACATTTGGATAAAGTTTACGACTAACAAAATAATCTTCATTAAGAGCGATTTCTTCAAGATACCTAGCAAGGTCAAACAAAGGGCTCGGATCAGCTACCTCCAAAATCTGGTCTGCCATTTTCTTTATTATCTTTGCACGGGGATCATAGTTCTTGTAGACACGATGCCCGAAGCCCATTAACCTTACTTCCCCATTCTTGACCCGCTTAATATAACTATCAACTCGATCCTTTGAACCAATCTCCTCCAGCATTTTCACAACCGCAGCATTAGCTCCACCATGAAGGGGGCCAGATAAAGCAGCAATTGCAGAACCAGCGGCCAAATAAGGGTCAGGAAGTGAGCTACCTACACTGCGCATCGCGTTAGCACTGCAATTCTGTTCGTGATCAGCATGAAGAGTAAAAAGAACATCTATTGCATGAGAAAAAATCGGGTTTGCTGTAAATTCTGTTCCGTCTTGAAAAACCATCCGCAGGAAATCCTCTGCAAAATCCATCTCAGAATCAGAATCTAAAAATGGAAGTCCTACAGTGTGGCGATAGGCAGCGGCAGCAATGCTAGGCATGTGTCCAAAAAGTTTTAAAAGTTGAACCTCGCGATCCGCCTCATTAGATAGATTGGACTCTTGTGAGTAAAGAGTTGACAGAGCTGTCACTGCACTCATTAGCATAACCATTGGATCAGCAGTTGGAGGAAAACTACTTATCAATTTTCGAAGCATTTTTGGGGGCTCACTGTTGGAGCGAATCTTCAATGTCCACTTCCTGAGACAATTTTGATCCGGAAGATCACCATTAAAAATTAGATAGGCTACCTCCAAAAATGAAGCCTTTTCCGCCAGTTCTTCGATCGGATATCCTCGATAACGAAGAATTCCCTTCTCACCATCTATATATGTAATAGTGCTGCGACAGGAGCCTGTATTCGAGAAGCCTGGATCATATGTAATCAGACCAAAATCATTTTCATCAATTTTGATTGCACGAAGATCAATTGCCCTAACAGATCCATCGGTTATCAGTAACTCATATTTTTCATCTGTTCTGTTGTCTCTAATTGTGAGACTTTCTTTTCCCATACTTTGCCTTTACCTAAACTTTCAATGACAGAAAACTCGGAACTTTTTTAACGGTGAAACTTGAAGTATTACTATTTGAAACCCTTTAACACTAGCTTAGAATTCGCTTAAATTCTGCACTAGAACGGGAAACCTGAAATCAGCGGGAACCGAGTCAAGATTAACTTTCTATCCACAATTTCAAGGACATATAGAATAACGGAGTAGCCTTTTAAACTCAATTACAACGATGACTTTTTTATTGTATTTAACAACTAGAAATGGTGTATTCAACTCTAGAAAGGACCCATTCAGATAAAGATAAAAACTGTAGCAGAGTTTTTTCTGACTTGTTCGTTTCATACTATCGATACAAGAAAATCTATTAAATGGCCGCAAATATTACTAAAATGACTAAAATAAATCGAATGGATATAACACAAAAGTGCCAAAAGTAGAGCATATAATGAACACGAAAACTTATTGTAAACTAACCTCTATTCGAATCATTTTGAATATCATTGGGTATAAACACATCACACTTTCCTTTACTAAAGACTACATTTCCTTATATTCTTTTTTTCCTCAAAAATGCGACTACTTATTCTAGGAGGAGGTCCTGTTTCATATCTGGTTGCTCGGCGACTGATCCGTGAAGGGAACGAAATCACGATCATTGAGCAAGATGAGCAACGTTGTGAAGAACTAGAAGAGCACCTTGATGCCAGAATAATAAACGGCAATGCAGTCAGTATAGAAACTCTGGAACGTGCTGGCATTGAAAAAGCGCAGATGATCATTGCTACAACATCCAGTGACCAGACCAATATTTTGGGTTGTCTCCTTGCTCAAAATAACTCCAACGTCAAAATCAAAGTGATGCGGCTTCGTACCCATGAGGCCAAACACTGGCAAAAGTTAGCTTCACAAGAAAAATTCCGTGTCGATCGAGTAATTCACCCCGATGGAGAAGCTACGGAACGGCTATTGCGGCTTGTTTCCCTACCTGGTGTCTCTGATGTCCGAAGTTTCATGGATGGGAGGGTGCGTTTGTTCGGCATGAATATCCAGATCGATAGCTGGGTAGTGGGCAAATCTATTGAAGAACTTGATGCAAGTTCACCACCAAAAAATTCTCTTATCTGTATGATTTTTCGTGGCCATCGAGTGATTATTCCTCGTGGAAATGACCGCCTTATGGCCGGTGACCATGTATACATCGTAGTAGGTACAGATAATTTTGAGGAGTGCATGGACTTCATGGGACTTCCCCCAGCGGCTCGGCTTCAACGTGTGTTTATCTTGGGCGGATCACAGATCGGAATCGAGTTAGCAAAACACCTCGAAAAAAGTGGGGTCCAGGTCAAGCTTTTCGAAAAGAACCGAAACCGGTGCGAAAAAATCTCTTCCCTAGTAAAACGAACCTTAGTCATCCATGCGGACGGTACAGATCAACGGATACTTTCTGAGGAAAATATTGAGGATATTGATGTCTATATAGCCCTCACTAGAGATGACGAGGACAACATTATTGCCTCACTATTATCCAAACGACTGGGGGCAAAAAAAGCCATTGCTCTGGTAAACCGGCTTGATCTTCTTCCCATAGTACCCCTGCTTGGAGTCAATGCCAGTTTAAGCCTTCGTCTTGTCACCGTTGACCGTATTCTCCAGTTTGTTCGCAAAGGGCAGGTGCTATCAGTACACACCTTCAGACAGGAAGAGGCAGAAGCAATCGAGGTTTTAGCCACATCTGAATCTCCCTATGTAGGCAAACAAATCAAAGACCTCCATCTTCCTCACAGCGCCATCATTGGAGCCATCGCCAGGAAAGACGGTTCAATTATTGTGCCCAGAGGAGAATCAGTTATTAATCCAGGTGATCGAGTAATCTTTTTCTGTCTTGAAAATGTGGTGCAGGAACTCGAGTCGGCATTTATTACTGAAGGTTGATGTCTATAATTCGCTGGCCAAAACTCCTCGAAACTTTTGGTTATTTTAGTCTCGGAATCACAGTCGCAATGATACTGCCACTTTTGGCAGCTTTTTTTTACTGGGATGATGGGCTTCTCCCACTACTTACTTCCGTCATAATTTCAGGATCTATTGGATGCTCCTTAGTCTTAATTTTTCGCAGCTCAGCAATAGAATTAAGGCATCGGGAATCCATCTTAATGGTTATCCTAACTTGGGTAGGAGCTATAACACTCGGTTCTTTCCCATTCTATTTTTCTGCTTTCTTCCCTGACTTCACGGATTCTTTTTTCGAATCTGCCTCTGGCTTCACAACTACGGGGGCTACTATCCTCAAAGAGATTGAGACCGTACCTAACAGCCTACTGTTCTGGCGAGCAATGACACAGTGGCTTGGAGGCATGGGTATAATTCTACTGGGTATTGCAATCCTTCCCTTAATCGGAATAGGGGGAATGGACCTCTATCGAGCGGAATTTTCTGGTTCACTCGCCGAAAAATTAAAACCTAGGATCACCGAAACAGTTTCTTCACTTTGGAAGATATATTTTTCTCTTACCCTGGGATGCTTCCTCCTTCTTGTAGCTGCTGGTATGGGGCCCTTTGAGGCCATCTGTCACGCTTTTTCCACAATGGCAACAGGGGGGTTTTCCACTCGAAATTCGAGCATTGAATCCTTTGGAAATCCCCTAATTGAATCGATCATAATCCTCTTCATGGTTCTAGCAGCTATTAATTTTGCCCTACAATATCGTTTATTTGTGGAACGCCGAGTACTTGTATTTTTGCGAGACCGAGAACTGCGCTTTTACATCACACTGATTGTCCTAGCCACGATAGGTGTTTTTCTTTCTCTAACCTTTGTACAGCGGACAGATTCAGGAGAGGCCTTTCGAGTTGCTCTTTTTCAGGTCGTAGCTATGCTTACGGGTACTGGATTTTCGTCTGCTGACTTTGCCCAGTGGACTCCCTTTGCACAACTAGTTTTACTAGCCCTTATGTTCTGTGGTGGTTGTACTGGGTCCACGGCAGGAGGCCTGAAAATCGCCCGCATAGATATGCTTCTTCAGGTCATTCGGAGGGAGTTTCGACTCATGGTGGAAAAACGCGGAGTTTTTTCCGTTTATATAGGATCAACTGCAGTCTCAAAATCTACTATTCAAAGCCTATTGAACCTAGTTTATCTAGCTTTTCTGGTCAATTTTGGGGCCTGCCTCCTTCTCACTTCCCTTGGAACAGATGTATTTACAGCTATCTCGGCTGTTGTTTCTTCCATGTTCAATATAGGACCCGGCCTGGGTGCGGTGGGTCCCACTCATAATTATGCAAAGTTTCCAAGCCTTGTTAAATGGACCCTTAGCCTCTGCATGATTGCTGGACGTCTAGAATTCTATGTGTTCTTGGTCATCCTCTCACGGTCATTCTGGCAAAAATAGATTCAAATTAATACCTTACAATTGAAACCCACAATCGTCTCTAATTCCGAGAATAGCGCCGAAATAGTATGACAGTCTTCTAAGACATGATGAGAGGCATTCATTCTCTAGTTAGGAAAGCGCTTGTTCAAAATCCTCAATGAGGTCAATAGTTGCCTCAAGTCCTACGGAAACCCTTATCAGACTATCCGAAATCCCTAATTTTCTCCTCTCGCTTTCGGATAGTCCTAAATGGGTACTTTTTGCCGGGCAAATCACCAGCGTCTCAGCTCCTCCAAGACTGGGCGCGATAACGGGAATACTCAAGCGTTTGAAGAATCTATTTGTTCTGTCAGCATCACCTTTCATTTCAAAACTAAGCATCCCGCTAAACCCTGAAAAAAGAGAATTAGCAATGCGGTGTCCTTGACTTCCCTCCAATCCTGGGTAATTTACTTTTTTGACTGCCTCGTGTTTCTTCAGAAAACCTGCAATACGATAAGCAGACTCATTTTGGAACCGAACTCTTAGAGGTAGTGTCTTGAGACCCCTATCTAGGAGAAAACATACATTAGGATCCAATGAGCCACCGTAGTGATTTAATAGAGACTTAATATCGGCTACCTGGTTCCTAGAACCGATTACAACCCCAGCAATAATATCGCTGTGACCATTAAGATACTTGGTAGCACTGTGTATCACTACATCAAATCCAAGATCAATGGGACGAAAATTAACGGGCGTTGCAAAGGTATTATCAATAATAGAAAGAAGTTCGTTCTCTTGTGCGAAGGCAATGATCTCTTCCAGGAGAGGAACCTCCATAAGAGGGTTTGTAATCGACTCAACATAGATAGCCCGCGTGTTCTCCTTAAGACTCCTTTTCCAGTTATCCGGATCGCTTCCACTAATCCAATTATGCTCTACTCCCAGTCGGGTTAGTTCATCTCTAATAAATTGGTGGGTACCCCCATATAGTCCTTCCTGTGCTAGAAGATGAGTTCCTGGATCCAGAACAGTCAGAAGAGCTGTAGTGATTGCTGCCATTCCGCTGGAAGTTACTATCGCAGCTTCTCCTCCCTCCAAAGTCGCCAATTTTTTGTTTAAAGCCAGATGATTAGGAGTATTACTTAGACGGGCATAGAGGATGTCATCATAATGAGACTCACCAGCATATTCGAATGTAGAAGACTGAAAAACTGGCAGATTAACTGCCCGGTGAATAGATGGTCTGGGCTTCCCTGCGTGAACAGACAGCGTTTCAATTCGGTGTCCCATTACTTAATTCTAATATTTTTATCTAATTTTTTCTTGAAGCTATACGAGACACCATAGACAATTCAAGTTAAATTTATAGAAGAGACAAATAAGACTAGAAAACTGATCTGACATACAGGGTACCCCTTTGAGCTAAACTTTTAGTTTTAGTCAATTTGCGACAAGTAGGGCTATCGAAAGGGAATTAACCCGTTAGCTTTATACAAATCATCTAAAAGAGATTCCTGCAATGGGCATTCCCCCAAAGGCTGCTTTATATACCAAATCCTCTTTCAAAAAAGAATCTGACAACATCTAAATCTAAACTATTCTTAACCAATTGCAGATAATACAACCGAGGTGTATCTTCCGAATCATTGGAAGAAATATTGTTAAAGATTGATATCTAACTCACAGTACTTCTGTAAACTAGTACAAAATGATTATTAAACTCTACAAAGAACGATCTTCTCTCCCAGAAGGTAGTTAAACTCGAAAGGATGTCTCCCAACTTTGACCGGACTAATTCTTGTTGCAGCAGGATCGGGTACCCGATTTGGATCTTCGGTACCCAAACAGTTCTTGCAAATTAATGGAAAAAGAATTTTTCTATATTCGCTGGAAAATTTAGCGGTTTTGTGTGCTGAAATCGTCGTACCGGTTCCCGAAGAATGGATTCAACAGGTACATGATGATGTGTCCAAGCTAAACTTTTCTGACCGAATCAAAATTCTCAAGGGGGGATCTAGTCGCCAAAATTCGGTGATTAAGGGGTTAAAAGCACTTTCTCCAAAGATAGAAAAGATCCTTATACACGACTCAGTTCGACCGTGGGCAAGTCGTTCACTAGCGCAGAAAACTCTTGAGGGTCTGAACCAAAACTCTGCCTGCATTCCAGTGCTTCCAATTTCCGAAACAATTAAAGAGATAGATAACGACTTTGTCCTACGTACCCTTGAACGCAGCCAGCTTCGACTCTCCCAGACTCCTCAAGCTTTTCTGCGTACTGTTTTGGAACAGGCTTTGGCACAGGCTTCGCAGCAAGGAATTACAGGAACTGACGAAGCTGCTTTGGTAGAACGCACAGGAGAAAAGGTTGCCATCATGGAGGGAGAGCACCAAAACATCAAGATCACCTGGAGGGAAGACCTTTACAGGTCTGGATTAGGATAGATGTGTTTTAGAGTTGGTAGTGGCTTTGATTTCCATCGTTTATCCCCCAACCTACCTTTAATACTTGGAGGAATCTTGATCCCCCACAATAGTGGCCTTGAGGGACACTCAGACGCTGACGTTATATTACACGCTATAAGCGATGCTATGCTCGGAGCAGCGGGACTCCCAGATCTTGGATCCCATTTCCCCGACACAAATCCTAAATACAAGGATATCTCTAGTCAGATTCTCTTGAAAAAAGTTTTCTGCTTGGTTCAAGAAACTGGATTACGATTGAGCAATCTAGATGTAACGGTCATTGCTGAGCAACCGAAATTATCTCCCTATGTACAAACTATCAAGGACAACCTGGCTCAATTGTTAAAAATTAATAAGAGCCGTATTGGTATTAAGGCAACCACAATGGAACTTACAGGACCTATAGGACGAGGTGAAGGAATAGCGGCACAAGCAGTTGTTCTTCTTGTAAAAGAGGAGACGACCGCTTGAAAGAGAATCTTCTACGCTTTACTTCTAGATTGGCACTTCAGGCTGGAGCAGTACTTCGACAATACCAAAATCGAGATTTTAATATTTCGAAAAAAGGTCCCATCGATCTAGTGACAGAAGCTGATCTAGAAGTGGAAAAGTTGGTAGTTTCTAAAATATTAGAGCGTTTTCCTGACCACTCGGTCCTGGCAGAAGAGACAGGAATGCAACAGCTTCATCTGGGGAATTCAAAATTTGTTTGGATTGTTGATCCTCTTGATGGCACCACCAACTTTGCCCACAGATATCCCTTTTTCTGTATCTCGATAGCCCTGGAGGTAGATGGGGAATTAGAGTTAGGGGTTGTCTATGACCCCATGGCTATGGACCTTTTTAGCGCTCAAAAACACAACGGAGCACACCTCAATGGGAAACAAATTAGTGTCAGTCCAGAAAGAGCCTTGAGTGAAAGTCTTCTATCCACAGGCTTCCCCACAGATCACCAAAATATCCTGGGCAACCTTCGCCTTTTTCAGGATTTCATGCTAGCCTCTCGGGCCGTGCGAAGAAATGGGTCCGCTGCGCTGGATCTCTGCTACGTGGCAGCTGGTCGGCTTGATGGGTTCTGGGAGCTTAGTCTCCACCCATGGGACGTGGCAGCCGGAGCCTTGATTGTCCAAGAGGCAGGAGGAAAAGTTAGCCGCTTCGATGGCTCTTTTCTTCAACTTAGGATTCCTGAAATAGTTGCTTCTAACGAAGGAATTCACGATCAGATGTTACATACAATCAAAAACCATCTAGCCAATCCTTAGAGTAGTCTTGCGTGGTTCTTAAAAAAGGCTCACAAAAATCTAATTTGAGCTTCTAAGGTTTTCTAACTATATTGGGAAATTAAAAAACTACTGCTACTTTCCGAAGTTCAGCTCACAAAAGATGTGCTTAAATTACCGTTAGTTTAGCCTCTCTTGTACATAGGAATGAAGCTATAGGTCTGACGCCGCCAGGCAAGCATCTTGATTTTTTTAAAGGAAGCCCTAACAACTTCTTTATTACGCACCGCCTCCTTAATAAGATCCCAGAGAATGTGAGGACGGATATAGAAATCAAGATAGGCTTTCCGCTGAAGTTGCATCAGTTCTTTTCCACTGAGATGACAGCGCTCAAAGGCAACCTGGTCACTAGTAAGAGTGTCCCAATTGATCTCATCAAGTTTCAAGAGTCGAATCTTAACTAATTCATCAAAGATCTCGGTCCCGGGAAGCGGTATTACTACGTTAAAGTTAGCGCGTACGAGCGGTAGCTCGCAGGCCAAACGGATCGTGTCCTTTATTTCTTCCACAGTCTCGTCGAGAAGACCAATCATAAAGTATCCGGTAATTCGAATACGGCTGGTATCTGCAATCATATTTGCCTGCTCGCGAATTTTTGTAACAGTGACTTTCTTCTTTATAAGGGTTTGAACACGTTCACTACCTGACTCAATCCCAACCGCCATAGCTTCACAACCAGCTGCCTCCATCACCCGCAGTAGTTCTTGATTTAGAGAGTCAAGACGTACCCCCACGGGACAATCCCATTTCAGATCTAATCCTGAATCAATCAAAGCCTCACTAAAAGCAATGGCGTACTTGTTAGCTAAAGTGAACTCATCATCAATAATGCTAAAACGCTGGATTTCATATTTTTCTTTAAGAAATTTTAACTCCTCAACAACATGTTCTACACTTCGGTGACGAAGCTTTCTCCCTGAAAGTCCAGGAGTGTTGCAATAGGTGCAAGGATATGGGCAGCCACGAGTAGTCAAGATTGGGTAATACTGTTCCCAGATAAAGCCAGGATAGGTATCTGGCTTAACTAGATCCCATGCCGGAATACCATAGGAATCTAGATCAATACCAAAACTAGGTGAGTTAATCACAATCCGATCCTCAGAGCAGCTACGCCAAACTAGGCCAGGAATTTTTTCGAGTTCTTCTTCAGGTATTTCTATTCCATGCTCTTCAAAAAGATGGAGAAACTTCCCTAGCCCTTCTTCGGCCTCTGCCTTCCAGGCAAAATCTAGGTTAGGCATCACTGAGAGGACAAAATCAGGTAAAGAGGATGTGTGTGGCCCTCCAGCTAAGGTCATAATACCTGGATCGAGGGACTTTATAATTCTTAGATGATGCCTGACATAGTTGTGGTCTCGACTGTAACAACGGAATCCAATTACGTCAAAATCACCCTCAAGAACAAAATCACCAAAATCCTGGAAAGTCATTTTTTCCTTGGGACAGTCTAACAATACCACCTCGAATCCCTGATTTTGCAAAACTGTTCCCAGATACAGGATTCCGCAATCAGGGGTAACCTGGAAGTTTTTACCTTCGCGAATAGGGAGAACGAGGAGTACTTTAAGAGACATCTAGCCTGTTACTTTACTGGAAAAGCCTGCCTTAAGTCTATAAAGTAGATCTTCCCAAAGTCCCGTTAAGTCTATGCTAGATTCAGATCAAGTATTTTCTTACATAAGTATATAAGTGATTGAAACACAAAAAAGATTCTTATTTTCAAGGGTACTGTCATAGAGACAAGATGATCCTAATTGAAGTTAGGAAAAAATCACGACCGAATTTCTATTTCTTTGCAATCCTGCAAACCGACTCCTATCCCGTTTCACAACTATCGGACTCAATACTTTCCAATAGGAAAAACTCTATATCCAGGAAGAGCTTCCTATGAAGATTTTTTTCAATCTGAAACAACTTTGGATTTCACGATTAACACTGGTTGTGCTTGTTCTAATAATTCATTTACCTTTTCTCGACCAGGCCTATCATATTGACGACCGAATTTATCTAGAAGTAGCCAAAAACATTTTTGAAAAACCCTTATATCCCTATGATTTTGAGGCATTGTATGAGGGCTTTATAGCTCCCGACGCTGCGAGCCACAGTCATCTCCCCTTTACCGCCTACTATCTGTCCATCGTTCAGCTAGTATCCGGGTTAGAGGATGAATGGGTTAACCATCTCGCTTTTTTGCTATTCCCACTCTTAGCCACACTAGCTTTTTATGAACTAGCTCGAATGCTCTTGAGTTTTCCTTTCGCCGCTGCAGCCCTGCTAGCTACTTCCACTTCATTCCTAACCTTGAGCAACACCTTGATGCCAGAAGTTCCCATGCTGGCAGTCTGGATTCTTGCTTTGGTCTCTGGGCATCACTTCCTAACAAACCGAAAGGGAAGATTTTCCTGGCCGCTTTGCATGGCATCCCTTCTGGCCTCTAGTTTTATGTCTCTTTTGACTCTTTTCATCTTACTTTTACTGGCCGCAGATTGGTACTTTCAGAGAAGAGAGAAAATATGGAAAGATGAGCAACTTCCTAGAATCTTGCTGTTGTTTCTTGCCCCTTTCCTACTTTGGTTTCTGTGGTATATTCGAGCCTATTTTTATTACGATCGCTTTGTTCTAATCAACACCTTTCTGCACATAGGACAGCGAGATCCCTTGTCTCTGGTTTCCTTAGCTGAAAAGTTAACAAGCTTCGGTCTCCACCTGGGGGGCACATTTGTAATCCCCCTGGCAGGGTGGATAGTTTTCACAAATAGAACTTCCCGAAAAATCTATATTGGTTTGTTCTTCTTATCTTTCATTCCAGCTTACCTTTGGCATCCACACTGGCTGTGGATTCAGGCTTTTATTTTCTCACTGTTTTTGACCACTGGCTTGCTAACTCTCGTCACACTCGCTCAGACAACACCTGTCATTTTTTTGTGGAAATCGAAACCAAAACATCTTTCGAAAAAGCTCTACAAAAAATGGCTTAACAATGCTCAGGAGTGGAATTCCATAGCAATTCTCAGAGTTCTATTCCTGTGGTTTTGGGGGATGTTCCTAGCCAACCTTTTAGTCTTCTACAATGGATCAGTTCGTTATTCGATATTGGCTCTACCGCCTTTCCTACTACTCTTTCAATTTTTACTTGAAAACAGAACAAACAACGTTAAAGCTGCAGTAAAACTAGTGGTCATTTTAGCTTTGACGCTTCCCTATTCATTTTTGGTAGCCTTGTCTGATTATCAGTTTGCAGAATCCTATCGAAAGGAGTGCTCACGCCTAGTACGGGAATTTAAGAGACCTGACAACCAGATTTGGTATACAGGTGAATGGGGCTTTCGTTATTATATGGATCAATTGGGAGCCCGATCGCTCACCCAAACTGGTACAGATCCGGAGCCTGGTGACATTATTGTCAAACCCTATGTTTCACTACCCTGGGTAACCCTATACGACAGTGAAGAGTTCGTATCACTAGTTGAACAACGACATATCGAGAACAGGTCTCCTTTTCGAATCCTCGACTTTCATTCTTCTGCTGGGTTTTACAGTACAGCTTGGGGAATACTCCCGATTAGCTTCACACCAAAAAAACGCTGGGAATGGTTTAACATTTTCCAAGTGAAAAAGAAATATGACGGCCCCATACCATTATCCAAACGACCATGGTAGTCCCATGACACCGTTGGAAAAAACCTTTTAATTTTATAGGCAGTGGAGTTCATAGACATTATTAAATAGAGGAAAACATTTATGAACTCTTTAAATCTGACCTGGACAAGGTAAGATGAACTGCCACAAAATTCTTAAATTTTGATTGAAAGTCATCATACAATCCCAAACAAGCCATCTGACCCAAACCTAAGATGTTTTCCAACCTGAAAGACTTCTAACGAAGGAAGGAAAAACGTCTCAATTCATGCTTTCTAATTTTATGTTCAATCTCCAGCGTCAATCCAATGTCATCTATGCCCTCTAGCAAGCATTTTTTTCGAAATGGATCAATCTCAAAATGGAAACTTAGACCTGAATCTCCACGTACTGTCTGGGACTGTAAATCGATTTCTAATTGATATCCCAAAGTACCTAACACAACATCCTTGAGTTGCTCAACAACTTCCTCATCTAATACAATCGGAAGGATCCCGTTCTTGAAACAATTATTAAAAAAAATGTCAGCGAATGAAGATGATATCAATACACGAAAACCACAATCCTGCAGGGCCCAAGCAGCATGTTCACGCGAGGAGCCACAGCCAAAATTAGATCCTGTCAGTAGAATCGATGCTCCGTCAAATCTCTCCAAATTTAGATCGAAATCAGGGTTGAGAGTTTTGTCTTCTAGAAAACGCCAGTCATAAAACAAAAACTTTCCGAAACCGGTTCTTTCAATCCGCTTAAGGAATTGCTTAGGAATAATCTGATCAGTATCCACATTCACCCGATCTAGAACCGCAGCTAAACCTCGGTGTACTCTCAGGGGATCCATCTTAAAATGCCTCGACAGAAAATCACTGTTTACTTCTTAAAATTCCCACTCACGAACATCGACAAAATGACCGGCTATGGCTGTTGCTGCAGCTGTACTAGGACTAACCAAATGAGTTCGCCCTCCTCTACCTTGTCTCCCTTCAAAATTTCGGTTAGACGTAGAGGCACATCGCTGTTCAGGGGCTAAAATATCTGGATTCATGCCTAGACACATACTGCAACCTGACTCTCTCCATTGAAAGCCTGCATCCTTAAAAATTCTGTCAAGTCCTTCTTCTTCAGCCTCTTTTTTTACTTGTTGAGATCCTGGAACTACCATTGCTTCTACCCCATTGGCAACTCGATTACCTTTTACAACTGAAGCAGCCAAACGCAGGTCTTCAAGACGTGAATTTGTACAAGAACCAATAAACACCCGATCTACAGATACTTCGTCAATCCGAGTTCCAGGCTTCAGACCCATATATGCCAGCGCTCTCTGACAGGCCTTACTTGATTTTGAATCCTCCATATCCTTTGGATCAGGAATCACTCCAGTAACATCTGTAACCATACCTGGATTTGTCCCCCAGCTAACCTGTGGGGGAAGATCCGTTACATCTATTTCAATCTCCTTGTCAAAGTGGGCACCATCGTCACTTGGCAAACTCTCCCAGTAAACACGTGCTTTCGTGAAATCTTCACCATGGGGAGAGAACTTTCTTCCTCTTAAATATTTGAAAGTCTTCTTATCAGGAGAAATCATTCCGGCTCTCCCTCCAGCTTCAATTGACATGTTGCAAACTGTCATACGCTCTTCCATAGTCATCTCTCGAATGGCCTTACCCGTATACTCAATGACATGACCGCTTGCACCATCGGTCCCGATCTGTCGAATAATGAAAAGCACTAAATCTTTGGCTGTAACACCATTTCCACAGCACCCATTTATTCTAATTTCCATTGTTTTCGGCTTGAACTGGGGTAGACATTGTGTCGCTAAAACATGTTCTACTTCACTCGTTCCTATACCGAACGCCAGAGCACCAAAAGCTCCATGAGTTGCAGTATGACTGTCTCCACAAACAATAGTAAGTCCTGGTTGAGTTAGTCCTAGTTCCGGTCCAATGACATGAACAATACCTTGTTTTGGGCTATTCAATCCGTACAGAGGGATATCAAATTGCTCACAGTTGCGGGTTAGAGCATCAATTTGAGCCTTGGAAATAGGGTCTTCAATAGGACGGCTTCGTGACCAGGTTGGCACATTATGATCCATTGTTGCGAATGTTAGGTCTGGTCGTCGAACAGACCTTTCAGCAAACCGCAACCCATCGAAAGCTTGAGGAGAAGTAACTTCGTGCACAAGATGGCAATCTATGTAAAGAAGAGCCGGCTGATCAGATTGCTGATGTACAACATGATCATCCCAGATCTTATCGAACAGAGTCCTAGCCATCAGATTTTGATACGAGCAGCTTTAACCGTTAGCTTTTCGTCCACTTTTCCACTGATCTCAAAACGATTTTCTACAATGGAGGCAAGCTCTGAATCACTAACTTCCTTTCTGGAATCCGCAAGACGGGTAAAACAATAATACGCCTTGTTAAGATCCTCACGTGAGAGGTCATAACCTAATTCCTTGAGCTTCACACTAAGGGCATGGCGTCCACTATGCTTGCCCATTATCAACTTACTTTCTGCCACTCCGACAGACTGTGGGGTCATGATCTCGTAGGTGAGAGTATTCTTGAGAACACCGTCTTGGTGAATCCCGGCTTCATGAGCAAACGCATTTCTACCCACTATCGCCTTGTGAGGCTGAACTGGACTTCCTGTTAATTTACAGAGCAAACGACTTGAGGGGTATATCTCAGTTGCCACAACATCAGTGTAATAGGGAAGTGTATCCTGCCTTGTAGCGAGTGTCATAACCACTTCTTCCAAAGCAGCATTACCTGCTCTTTCACCAATGCCATTTAGTGTACACTCGACCTGACGACAACCGCCAGAAACCCCAGAAATTGAGTTAGCAACCGCAAGACCTAAATCGTTGTGACAGTGAGTACTGAAAATCGCCTTGTTACTATTAGAGATCTTCTCCACCAGACGACGAATTAAACCACCGTAATCCTCTAACACAGAGTACCCTACCGTGTCAGGAATATTGACAATAGTGGCTCCCTGTTCAATGGCCGCTTCAAAAATTTCAACTAGAAAACTAAAATCGCTTCGGGTAGCATCCTCAGCTGAAAATTCGACTTCATCGCACAGATCCCTTGAAATCTTTACAGCATCAATTGTTAGCTGTAGAACTTCGGATCTGGTCTTGCGAAGTTTGTGTCTGAGATGGATGTCCGAGGTAGCAACAAAAGTGTGAATTCTCTGCTTATTAGCACCCTTAATGGCCTCCCAGGCCCTTTCAATATCGCTTCTACTTGCCCTAGCTAGGGCTGCAATTGTGGGTTGACGTACTTCCGCACATATAGCCTGTACCGCCTGAAAATCACCCTCTGAAGAAATAGGAAAGCCCGCCTCTAAGATGTCTACATTGAGTTTCTCGAGCTGACGAGCCATTTGTAGCTTTTCCTCGAGAGTCATGGAGCACCCTGGAGACTGCTCACCATCACGCAACGTCGTATCGAATATTAAAACCTTTTCTGACAAGTCAACTACTTTCTTTTCCAGATATTTTATGAAATGAAAAGAAAACCATCATTATTCTGATTCATAAAGCTGTCATCTAAGCCCGTTTCACTTACATCAAAAATACCAATTCCGAAAAATTACAGACCTTGTTTAGAACCAAGAAGCTAGCAAAGTCAGTGAGTTAGGTCAATATTACCCAAAACTTTGGATTTTCTTCACTCTTACCACTCTTGCTGGTTTAAGGGCAATGCTAAAAGCAAGACTTCAATTTAATCTCCTTTATCTAAAGCTTTTTCACGGTGTTTCCAAAGACCAAAAATGTTACAGAAGAAGAGGCTAGCAAGAAAGATAACAACAAAATAGAAACTGGTTCTGAAAAAGAATCAGCCATCAAACCAGCAGTTAGATCTCCAGCTGGCATACCACCTCGAAAAGCCAGAAAGAACAGACTCATTACTCTACCACGCATCTCTTCAATAGTTGCTAACTGGACCAATGAAGTTATGGAAGCAAAAAGTCCAATCAAACAGATTCCAGCACCAAAAAGAAAAACACTAGCCACTATCCATTGCGTAGAAAGTGCAAAGGCCCCTAATAAAAAAGCCAGAGCTAACTGTGACCACAGAGCCAGCAGCCCTCGACGAGAAAATCTAGAAAGGCTAGCATAAAGTAATGCTCCTACTACGGCTCCTGCTCCTGCTATGGACATCATCCAGGAATAGGTGATCTCTCCCTTGCCGTAGACTCCTCTTACGAAAGCCGGCAACAAAGTAAGTATAGGAACTCCGCAGAAGGTACTCACAAATCCTAGAAACATAAGATGTCTCAGTGCATTCCTGCGAAGAACAAACTGAATCCCTGCCTTAATTTGGTTAACCATCGTCTCCTTTGTCTTCTGAGGACGAAAACTGGTATTAATTAGGAGCAGAGAAACAATAACTGCCAGAAATGAAAATCCATTAAACGTAAAGCAATAGACCACTCCGAAAACTACTATCACAGCCGCTGCAAGCATTGGGCCAACTACTCTTGCCAGGTTGAACTGGATAGAATTAAGTGCGATCGCGTTGGGAAGATCGTTACGTTTGACCAATCCCGGAATCAATGCCTGAGAGGCAGGACCTCCAAAAGCTTGCCCTAAACCAGTTACAAAAGCCAGAACCAAAAAATGCCAAATCTCAATCTGATCAAAGAAAATCAGACCCGCGAGGATTAATGCTGTCGTCATTTGCACAGCCTGAGAAAATATTAGTAGTTTTCGGCGGTCCACTCGATCAGCAAATACTCCACCAATCACAGAGAATAGTACGAGAGGCAACTGGGCTAGAAAACTCGTCAAACCGAGATAAAAGGACATTCCTGTCAACTGAAGAATTAACCAAGACAGGGCTACCTGCTGCATGAAAGTACCAGTGGTCGAAGTAAAAGAGCCCAACCACATAATCCTGAAATCCCGATACAAGAAAGCACGAAAGATTTGAGGAAAGAAACTACTGCGAGCAGTAATTTCAGGTCTTGAAGATAAGGGATCCATCTTTAAATTTCATTTTAAACATTCAAGTTAAAAACCACGATAATCATTGAGTTCATGGCGATTCTAAATCTAAAACCTGATGTTTTTGTTCTTATCATTTATAGCTTTCAGCCTCGAGAACAAGAAACCGAATTTCCCACAAATTAGCACGCTTTGAGCCGTCCGAGATAAGTGTGTTCCCAGCAATTTGCCCATGGTTATTTATTGCTATTCCCTCGCTGGGAGAACCCTCATATTCTGGTGTTACTTGAAAGGCAACACAACCCTTTTCCGTCCAGAGAAAAGCCAGGGAATTTTTAATCTCACTAGCCAGAAGACTGGTACCGACTATTTGTCCAAGGGAATTTAGAGAAATACAAGAATTGTTAGGAACTCTACCCAGACTCTCCATTCCGGTATCCAGAGTCCACCGAAAGGCATGTACCTCATGCCCGTGGTTAGAATTATCCCCTCCTAAACAATGTCCGACAACAACACCATGATCACCAATTTCATAAGCCATGCTTAGGGGAAAACTGGAATTTAGCCTTCCCAGGTCAATAAAGCCACGATCAGAATTCCAATAAAAAGCCCGAGATTCCCCACCCTCATATCGAGCCCACCCGACCACCTCTCCATGACGATTGAGAGATGTGGCCACACTGAAAACAGCTTTCTCAGGACCTATATAGCGTAGACCCTTGCTCTTAGACCATATAAAAGCCCTATTATCACTGTGTCCTACTACTTGTCCCAGTCCATTGATTGCCAAAGCTTCGCTCCAACCTGGAGCCCCGATGTCCATCATTCCGATTTCTGAAGTCCAGAAAAAAGCCCGCATCATACCTCTCGGACCTCGACTACTTCCAACTACATGACCATTCTCATTCATGGACTTTGGAATTGTCAGAGGAGAGGATAAATTCAGAGCACCTAAATCTTCAAATCCATTATCGAGAGACCAAACATATCCTTGAAAAACATAGGTGTCAAAAGCCTCACAAAGAACATGATTATTGGAGTTAATCTGAATGGCACGAGTATTAAACTCCTGATTCTCTGCCAAATCCACCATTCCAACTTCCTGTGTCCAAAGAAAGGGATGCACAACCCCGTAAACAGTCCGACTCTGACCAACTACGGTACCATGATCGTTGATGTCAGTAGCCTCACTTGTTTCACCTAGTGTGCCTAAATCATAGCTTACAACTTCGGCAACTTTAATTTGATGGTCTGAGATTGGAAGAAAACCACTTTCATCGTGGTTTTCCAATTCTTCAGTTTCATGCTGATCATAGTAGATTCGAGAAAACGGAATAGTTCCAATTGATGCCTTTTGATACTCTTCCCGAGAGGATTCTAAACGGGAGAAATCCCCCTTCTTTTGGAACACCTCACGTAATCTATCCATACGTTTAGAATTTTCTGATCGGTTAACGACATAGTTAGTCGTGACAACTTGATTAAGAGATCTTCTCTTATCTCGGCCGATTAACTTGGATACAGATAACCGGTCAGAAAGGATTCTTCCAGGGATTTCTATCTCCTGTTTCTTTTCTAAACTTAGAATATTTTCTGTGGAAGAAGGACGTGGGCGCTTAGAACTTGTTGGATTAAAAACTGGGCTGCGTCGTTTATTACTTCTTCTTAAGTTTTTCCAGTCATCCTTGGCACCTTCCAAACTGAGAAACAAGGAAGCATTATTGATTTCAATTTCTAGATTTTTCCAAGGATCTAAAATAGAAATTGGAAGAAAGACAAAAATCATTAAGAAAAGAGCCTTTACAGTTGCGAATTTACTAAGGACACCCCGGTTGACTCCAGGGCTGAGTAAGGTTTGAAAGCGGTCCTTTAGAACTGACGATTGAGAAACCTCTAGAGATCCCCAGAGACGACGACTTGATATAGCCCTAGCTACATCTAATAGATGGCTGGCATACTCGGAAGGCCGGATTCCCAACTCAAGAACTCGGTCGTCACAGGCCTTCTCCCGATCAATGCGTAATTTCCGGGAAGTAATCCAGACTATAGGGTTCACCCAGAAAAAAATGCAAGCCAACTCCGATATCAGATTACTAAGATTGTCCATCCGATCTGCGTGTGCATATTCGTGGAGTAGAATTGAACGCATCCTATTGTCAGACCATGTAGTCGACACAGATGGTAACAGAACTGCAGGCTTAATAATCCCAACAGAGAGGGCTACCTCCAAACCAGGAGTTCGGTAAATCTTAACAGTCTTCCTAACACGTAACCTCGAAACCACAACCGATGCCAACCACCTTAAGTTCGAGTCGCAAATCTCCACTGATCTAAGTCTAATTCTCCAAATACTCGCTATGCCTAGAAACAGAAGAATTATCAGGATAAGGGACCCGATACACCAGATTATTGTCACTAACCCAACAGTGGAAAAAAGAAGATTCTCAAATGATAGTCGTTCCCAGTAGCCTTCAAATTGGTTGTTCGTTGTTACTATCTTTTTTCCCGAATAGTTAGACTCTACTTTGATTAAATCGATTCCATGGGTCTGTAGTTTGTCTCTCTCATTCCACCCCTTATTCTTTTTAGACAACTGTTCGGTTTCCGGGGCAAGACTGATCTCTTGTAAAGTCACGAGATTAGATTTAACTGGTCGCTCAATCAGAGAAAGGTTCCACTGAGGAAACCCCAAAGAGAAAACAGGAAGGAGAAACAAAGTCGAAAGACTAAATAGCCGAAATACATGTCTTGCAGCGGCAGAAAAAAAACAAGCTGATGAGCTGATAAGAAACTCAAAAAGAGCTAGTATCAGAAAACTCTTCAGGGCAATCAGTATCAGCCAAACTCCCCAGGAATAAATATATTCGTACAGCCAGAAATAGGAAATCAAATCCATTAAAGCGGCCTAGTGAAATAAAAATTCAACTCATCGCTTTATATTAGAAATACTCACCACCCGACAAAAAGTTTGTTTTCTTTCGAATCCTCTAAGTCACAAAAGTTAGAGCATCAGTATCAATCACTAGATAGTTTTCTATTAAGTGATATCCAAATCTTAAAATACTAACGACCTTCTTTTTTCGCTGTTTCAACTATTGCAAGAATTTTGTCGTACTCGGTGGGACTCAACTGGGCATCCGAAATATCCAGAATAGCCGAAACAACACGACTAGCTGATCCATTAAAAAAAGTATCCATCACATGCTCTAATACCGAGTTGCTAGCCTTTTCTACCGGAGTGGTTGGCCTGTATACGTAATGATGACCTCGGCGATGGTGTTCCAGGTGTCCTTTTCGCTCCAAAACCCCAAGCAGTGTTCGAACTGTCGAATACCCAGGAGGCTCGGGTATCTGACTAATCACTTCAGCCGCAGTAGCTTCGCCTTGTCTATAAATCACATCCATGATCTGGCGCTCTCTACGACTAAAGTTTTGAATATTAGTGGGAGACAAGCTTTCCTCCTATTTATTAGTCCTACAACTGAGATAGGATTCTCTGTTCACTAAACTACTGTGCGAATAAATTAACAGCAATAATTCACCAGGGTCAATCAATTAATACAGAAGGAATTTAGAGGACTTGCTAACCAGGGCAGCCTTATGATTTCGACAAATGACTTGAGGCTCAGTTCCCTTTAGAAAAATCTCATTTCGTACTTCACGACAGTCCCTCGAAGCCCTGAGTCCGCTTCTTTTATCGACTGACACATTTAACACTCCAGGAGGTTGATTGAATTTTGACCCTGACAGAAATCCTAATTGCCTCGCCTTTTCCATAAAGCTTGTCCAAATAGGCAGAGCTGCTAATGAACCTGACATTTTCAGGTCGGGAGAATTGTCAGAACCAACCCATATTCCACACAACAAATCTGGAGTGTATCCAACAAACCAAGCATCATTCGTCGTACCTGTTTTACCCGCTGCAGGAAGTTTAAATCCAAGCTGCCTTACCATTCTCCCCGTTCCTTGATCCAGGGCAGTCTGCAGAGCTGAAGTCACCAAAAAAGCAGTCTGGGGACTGATCACTACTTGTTTTGCATACTCTGCTTTTATAGTGTTTTCATCCTCTTTCACTTTTGTCCAGGCTTTCAAGTGGACTTTGAGACCGCCATTTGCCAGAACCTGATATCCTTGCATCAGTTCTAGAAGAGAAACCTCATAACTGCCTAAAGCTAGAGACGGAGAGGGTTTAATCCTATCGGAAAAACCCATTTCACCAGACAAATAGGTCACCTGATCGAGGCCTGCCCACTCAGCTACCTTTACAGTGGGAACGTTCAATGAAAGAGCTAGAGCATCACGAACACTGACTACTCCACTATATTGATCTTTATAATTACGAGGCGAATACTTCTCCCCATTATGCTCAAATGTATAAGGTTTATCCAAGACAGGGGTAGCAAGAGTGAGAATTTCTTTTAGTTGTCTCCCCGACTTTTTTAGGGCTGCTGCAAAAACAAATGGCTTGAAAGTGGAACCAGGCTGACGCAGTGCTCGGGTAGCCCGATTATACTGGCCCCGGGCATAATTTCTTCCACCAATCATAGCCAATATGTGCCCATTTCTAGGATCTACGGCTAAAAGAGCTGCCTGAAGATTTGGAGGATTAACTCTTTTAGACAGCACTTTTTCAAGCTTGTCCAGCTCCGTCTGAACTACCTGGAAGGCTGTAACCTGTAGGGCAGGATTCAAAGTTGAAAATACTTCAATATCCGAAGGAATTCTAAGATTAATATTGGAATGACTGGAGAGTCTACGAGTTAAAAAGTCGACAAAATAGGGAGCGTTAGTCAAACCTCTTTCTCTTAACTTTCTGAAAAACAACTTTTCTCTTTGACTATTTTGGTTCTCTTGGCTTGTTATATAACCTCGTCGTTCCATCTGATTCAGGACAAAATTCCGTCTTTTTCTAACCAAATCAGGTTTATTATGGGGATTGTATTTATTTGGAGCAGGGATCATAGACGCCAATACCGCTGCTTCACTAAGAGTTAAATCTCGACACTCTTTTCTGAAATAAATGCTAGCGCCATGACCTAGTCCATGAATGGCAAAACTTCCTGACTGTCCCAAATAGACGTCATTTAAATACAGTAGCAGTATCGATTGTTTGTCCAGACGCTGTTCAAGTAACAATGCCAAAAAAAGTTCCCGAAACTTGCGGCTAATGAGACGATCACTCGACAGAAAATAGTTCTTGACGAACTGCTGTGTAAGAGTACTCCCTCCTTGCCTTATCTCCCAGTACCAAAGATTGATAGCAGTGGCTCTAAGAAGCCCTATTAGATCAATTCCTTTATGACTGAAAAATCGATTATCTTCCGCGGCAACTATGGCATTAATCACATGAGAAGGTAATTCTTCAAATTTTAGTGGTTTGTGCCGTTTTCTGCCAGCATAAGAAAAAGAAGAGAGAAAACTGGGATTCAAACGGGCCGATTTAACATCCTTTCCATTTAAATTCAACGCTGAAAGAATCGATCCTGAGAAACTCGCCTTCAATACACGTCTTGGGCTACGGATTACTATCACTTCTGGATACTTGCGGAACCAACCATCTTCACCTTCCCGCGCTTGCTTGTAACCCGATCTATGAAGTTCGGTAATCAGTCGCTCAGGAGTCAAACTATTTCCAATAGTCATGTTAAAGGGCTCCGCCCAGATTACCCTTGACAATGGAGAATTAGAGATTAAAAGGGCGTCGATCCAACGACTATACATCGAGTAGTAATGAAGTATCGTTGCCGAAATGGTTAACCCAGCTAACAGAAAAATTAACCAAGCTAAACGTCTCCTAATAGAATTACGTTTTCTGCGTTTACCGGCTTTTCGATTCTCGCGCCTAGATTTGACTTTTCTACTGCTACGTACAAAAGGAGATAGAGATGTCATTTAACCGTGTCCTAAATCAAATGGTACACTGTCGAAATGACGAATCGTTACTCGAGACAGATCGCTTTTGCTCCCATTGGAGCCGACGGCCAGAAACGTATTTCAAAAGCTTCTGTCATGGTCATTGGGTGTGGTGCCCTAGGAAGTTCTAGTGCTGAGATGCTAGTCCGAGCTGGCATTGGCAGTCTTACTCTCCTAGACCGAGATTTAGTTGAGCTTTCTAATATCCAACGTCAGTGTCTATTTACTGAAAAGGACGCCCTTCAAGGTAACCCTAAAGCTATTGCATGTCGGCAAGCGCTTCAAAGAATCAATAGCGAGATAAAAATAACCGCTCATGTAGCCGAATTGACGAGCCAGAATATATCTTCAAAAATTGGAGAACCCGATCTAATCCTTGATGCAACAGACAATTTTTCGACCCGCTATTTGATCAATGACTATGCAATTAAACATTCATTGTCTTGGATTTTCGCTTCTTGCTTGGGAAGTCGAGGAACAGTGGTTACTTTTCAGGCCAACTCTGGTTATTGTTTGCGCTGCATCCTTGGCCCCAAACCACCTTCCGGAACGATAGAAACATGTTTAACAGAAGGAATCCTTGGCCCGACTGCACGGTTTTCATCTTCTATCCAGGTGTCCCAAGCTCTAGGACTTCTAGTGAATAAAAAGAACGGTAATCGCTTGTTTTCATTTGATCTATGGAGTGATTTTTTTTCTACAGCTCCAATATCAACAGATAGAGCAGTCCCTTGCCCTACCTGTCAAAATCATAACTTTGAATTCCTAGAACAGAAACTTGAGCACTGCGTTCGTCGTCTATGCGGAGAACAATCCATCCAGATCTGTCCATTTGAAGACACTTTTGACTATGAATCTGTCAGACAAAGATTACTTAAATACGGACTTCTCATTGACACCGATTACATGCTGAGGCTTTCCGTGGAAAACTGTGAAATTAGCTTGTTTAGGGATGGAAGATCAATCATACGAGGAGCCTCGAGCACAGGTCGGGCTCAATCTCTATACACCAACTATATCGGTCATTAATTGAAATCATAAATGTTAACTTAAGCAATGAACCACTTTAAATTCAGTATAAATCTATCCAGAAAAACTAGCTCAAAAACAAGCTTAGACCTTTTGGCATTTCTTTTTTTGCCGTTGGTTCTTTGTCCATCCCTGGCAGGTAAAAATCTAAAGGAATCTCCTGAACGGGCAAAAGAAACCATTTTCCAGTGCATTGATGCAATGGGAGCTGAAAAATACTTAGCTGTAAAAACAGAATTCGTCAAGGGGCGGGATTTTTTCTTTAAAAAGAACCGTAGGAGTGGACTCATTCCCTTCCAATCCTGGACACACTACCGAGATCCCGTTCGTCACCGGCACCAGACATTCAAAGGCAAAAGACAAACACTACTAATTATCAATTTAGAATTGGACAAGGGATGGACTCAAGAAGGCCTTTACACCATAGAAGAAATGCCCCGAGACCGTCTCCAGCGATTCAAGAAAAACGTCAAGCAAGACCTGCACTACTTCCTTCGAAACCGGCTAGACGAGGAAGGCATCTCCTTCTTTTACTATGACCCAACAAGTATCTCTGGAAGCGGGAAAATAGAGGCCGTGGAAATTGTCGACAAAACAAATAACACTTTAACTATCTACTTTGACATAAAGACACATCTTCCCGTTTATACTGAATCCGTATACACCGATAAGATAGGTCTTCGACACAAAGTACGAACAGAGTTTTTCAACTGGCACGAAATGGGTGGGGTCCTAACTCCCCTATCCTTTCACTACTTTGAAGATGGGGAAAAAAGCCAAGAAAGGTTTCTCGAATCAGTGATTTATAACACAAAGTTTTCTCCAGACTACTTTTTAGAACCGCGCTTAAGCCCTAAACAGGCTAGGAAAGCAAAAAAGAGAAACATTAATAGTAACAAGTAACAAAGCAAAATGTAGTCTATTAGCTACAATTTGTGGCAAAGGAGTCACATCAAGAGCACTCTTTCTCCTGATGTTCAAACAACTTTTCCTGACTGTTTCCAATAATCTTGTTTGGATAAATACTTTATAATCAACAATTTATCAAATAATCACGCACCAACACTATTCAAAACCTGGGATAGAGCACAATTTCTTCCATTCAGATGGCATCATTTTTGCATGTATTTAAATGATGCTCTGAAAGCACCTTTTAAAATTGGAAAAGGGACTCACCACCAATCACTAAATATTGTAGCTAACGAGGAAACCTTGCAACGGACCGTTTGTCATTCAGTCGAGTTTTCGGGAATTGGACTTCACTCAGGAACTCCGGTAACGGTGCGTCTACAACCAGCTCCAGAAAATACAGGTATCATTTTTCGCCGAACCGATCTTGAGAACTTCGAGATTGAAGCTCACATGAAGTACGTCTCTAGAGTGGTTTTAGCTACAACTTTAATGAAAAAAGGGGTTATGCTTTCTACTGTTGAACACCTACTCTCCGCTCTCTACGGGCTTGGCATTGACAACCTTGTGATTGAAATTGATTCACTAGAACTCCCTATCGCTGATGGCTCTGCCCTTCCCTTTGCGAAATTGATCAAGGACGCCGGTATTCAGGAACAGGAATCTGAGCGAACTTATCTACTTGTAACCAAACCATTAACAATTAAAGATAGAGAAAAATTTATCAAGGTTTGTCCCAGCAATGATTTTTCAATCCGCTACGAGATAGACTTTGATCATCCGCTGATCAAACACCAAGTCCTAGAAATGGAAATAACCCCCGAAAACTATTTTAGCGAGATTGCCTTTGCCCGAACATTTGGATTTTTATCTGAAGTTGAACAATTGCGCAAAAGTAATCTGATTCGTGGTGGCTCACTTAAAAACGCTGTGGTCCTAAGCCAAGATACCATTTTGAGTGGAAAGCTTCGAGCTCCTGATGAATTTGTTCGCCACAAAGCGTTGGATCTAATTGGGGACATTGCTCTTTGTGGACACCCTATACTTGGAAACATTCATGCTTATAAAGCGGGTCATGCTCTACACACTCGTCTAGCAACAAGCTTTTTCCATGGAAACTCGTACTGTGAATTAGTAAGCGAAAGCAACTTACCTACCACATCTTGATCGACTCGAACAGGGACTCTACTGTAATCTGTATCGTATCAGATGGTATATTTTTTTATTTTGCTGTTTGTCCTGATCGGAAATTTTCTAATGGGTCAGGAATTCCAGCTGATTTATAGAAATCAGATTCGCACCTTACAGTCTATAGAAATTGATGCCCAAAATTACATTCCCATCGACCAAATTGCCGTAATACTCGACATATCTATCGAATCTGTTGGAAACAAGCTTCTCGTTCATGGTCCTCAGTCAACTTTAGAACTGACAGATGGAAACCGACTGATAGGATTGAACAACCAGTATCATCTTCTTTCTAATCCTGTATTAAAACGAGAAAACCGTTGGCTAGTTCCCACAGAATTCATCGAGGAATCTGTTCCTCGGGCTCTGAATTTTCCTGTCACACTCAAACTTGTCCGTGACCCTAAGATCCCGGATCAGATTTCGGTTCAGGTACTGAACTCTCCTAACCGAGTAACCCTAATTTTTCTCCCTTCCGCTAAGGAAGTAACTCTCCGAGTTGAAGAGTCTGACGAAACACTTCACATAAAATCAGATCAAAATTCTGAGTTTTTAGAGCCTCTAGTTAAACCTGAATCTTCCCTAATAGCTTCTTTGAATTGTGTAGCGTTAAAAGGACAGTCTGGGTGTGAAATTGTAAAAGGAATAGACTTCAGAAGTCATTGGTCAAGAAAACTTGGAGATCCAGAACGCTTAATCGTCGATGTTTTCTCTACTGCTGTTGGAGAATTTAATTTGTCCGGAAGCAACGAACATGACACTGAGAGCCTAGCAGGAAATGTCATCACTATTGACCCAGGCCATGGTGGTGAAAACCAGGGAGTCATGTCCCAAGGCATTGTCGAAAAAAATATCACAGCTGAGATCTGTAGATTCCTCAGAGCTGAACTCGAAGGTCTTAAGCTAGTCACTGACTCCACACACAGTAGTGATTTCAATCCATCTTTGAGAAATCGAAGCTCAGTTGCTAACGGAAATCAGTCCAAGGTTTTCATCAGCATCCATCTAGGAGGTAGCTTCTCCAAGGATATCCATGGACCAGTTGTCTTTACACATCAAACAGATACCCCCACCAATAAATCAATAAAAAGTCAACTCAAGGAGTGGAATCAGGGTCAGTCTAGTTTCGCTCCTGAAAGTAGAAAACTGGCTACTCTAATTCAGGAAAAGTTAAACACTTTGTTTAAAACAGAGAACCAATCGGCGACTGCCCCACTTAAACTTCTTGCTCCAGTGGAGGCACCGGCTGTTCTGATTGAGGCTGGTTACTTGACCAGTGCTCGAGATTTAAAGTTACTTTTAAAACCAAACTTTCAGAAAGAAATTGCAACTTCTATCGCTGATGCAATTGTGGCATTTCTAAGATGAAATTATTTCTAAAATTTTGTGTATCACTTCTATTAGTACTGACTGTAGTTCTAGTAACTTTACTGACCTATCGTTCCGAAAAGTTTTCAAAGAAACAATTTCAAGATGTTGCTATTCCCGACGTAGCAAATTTGTTAGAACCAGTAGTTCTTGCCCCGAAAGAAATGCAAACAGTTACAATTTTTTATTTTCAGCCTTCTCAAAAAACTTCTGAAAAAATGATTCTTAAAAGTATTCAAAAACAATTTATAAAGAATGCAGATCCAGGAGAAAAAGCCCTCTTCCTTGCAAGATCTTCTATAAGAGAGTCAGGTTTTTTAGCTAAAATACGAACTGGAGTTGAGCAAGTGTTTTTTCTCCAAGATGGAACAGCAATTGTAGATCTTGAACGCAAACTACCAGCACAGCTTAAAGGGTCTCTCACCTCTGAGCTTGGTCTCCTGCGTTCCATCGCTAGAACATTGACTATCAATTTTGACTCTATTAAAGGAGTTCAATTTATTCTGGGAGGACAGGACGCGGAAACCCTAGCAGGACACATTTCCCTGGCCACCATGTTTAGGTAGAATATTTTATATGTCCCGTGAAAATCGCTCACCAGAACACCTCCGTGAAATCCATATTGTTTCTCCGTACAACAAATATGCCGAGGGCTCAGCATTAATTGAGTGTGGGGATACACGAGTCATTTGTACAGCCAGTGTACAAGAAAGAATTCCTCGCTTTCTTAGAGGCACTGGTAAGGGATGGATTACTGCCGAGTATTCAATGTTGCCTAGATCCACTGGCTCACGCATGAACCGAGAGGTTTCTCGGGGTCGACCTTCGGGACGAACCCAGGAAATCCAGAGGCTAATAGGGCGTTCCATGCGCTCGGTAGTCGATTTAAAAAGTTTAGGAGAACGGTCAATCTGGGTTGATTGTGACGTGATTCAAGCAGACGGTGGAACGAGAACTGCCTCCATCACTGGGGCTTTTGTAGCTTTGACTTTGGCAGTAGACCATCTCTTGCAAAACGGATCTCTCACCGATTCGCCAATTCAAGAGCTTGTAGCCGCCGTCAGTGCAGGAATCGTAAACTCAGAAGTTCTTCTCGATTTATCCTATTCAGAAGATTCAATCGCACAGGTTGATATGAATGTAGTAATGACTAATAGTGGTCGATTCGTCGAGCTTCAGGGAACTGCCGAGGGAGATCCTTTTAATCGTGGTGATTTAGACCAACTGATAAATCTTGCTTCCCACGGCATCAAGGAATTAA
>CAZMUJ010000004.1:0-31996 GCA_964569605.1 uncultured Acidobacteriota bacterium | reverse complement strand
GGATGCAGTTAGGTTTCACCACAAGCACTACGGTCCTGATAACGCTACCTTAGTAGTAGCTGGAGATATTCTAGAAGAAGAAACATGGAATGTTGTTCGAAGAAATTTTGAAGATATTCATTCTACTACCGATTCTCATTTTCCTGATCTCAGTGAACCATACCAGCAACAGGAGAAGCTGGAGGTTGTCAGAGATGAACTAGCACCACTTCCGGCCATTCACATGGGTTATCATGTGCCACCTGCCGGTTCTTCTGAACACTATGCTTTATCTATGCTTGCCCTAATTTTGTCAAAGGGTGAATCCTCGCGACTTTATCGTCGGATGGTATATGACAACAATTGGGTTGCTGGGATTTCTGTTGGTCTTACACACTATCGTGGCCCTCAGATGTTGGTTTTCTGGTGCCAACTTCAGGACACCGTCGAAACAAGTTTGATACAGAAAGTTCTCGATGAAGAAATTATCCGAATAATTGAAGAGAAAGTCTCCAGTCTAGAACTAGAAAAGGTTAAGAGCCAAGTGTTATATCAATTTGTTGCGAACAGAGCCACTATTCACGGAAAAGGAGAAGCCCTGGCTCAGTATATGACTTATTTCGGTGATCCCACTCTCATAAATCATGAAGTAGATCGTTACCTGGAAGTGACTGCTGAGGAGATTCAGGAGACAGCAAAACGGATTCTGGTTCCAACGAACAAAACAACATTGATCGTAGAAACAGACTCCAGATCAAGTAAACAGAAATAGCTATGGAAATTTCGTCATGAATAGTCAGCTCCTTCATCGTTCTTGTCCACCTTCTGTTGGTTCATTGCCTAACATCGATTACCCGTTTATTGAAGAAAGGCAACTTTCAAACGGGCTGACCGTAATGGCAGTTCAAGACGATAGACTTCCTAGGGTTTCCATAAATCTAGGAATACCTGGGGGACGGTTAGGTAATCCCAGGGAAAACCTGGCTGCATTGCAGGTTGGAACCGACCTAATCTTCGAAGGAACCAAAAAACACAATTCTCGCCAACTGGCAGAGAAACTTGACCGATTTGCAATCCAGGCAGAAGCAAATGTGTACATGGAATCTTGCCGTTTCTTTTTTGCTGTACTAGATTCGTATCTGGAGGAAGCCTTTCAGGTTCTTTCTGAGGTACTACTTCAACCCAGCTACGAAGCGTCAGAGTTCAAAAAACTAAAGGTTCGCTGGGCAAGTTTCTTGATTTCTGAAAGATCCCAGCCTGCCGTTCTTGCTTCGGAAAGAACTTTGGCTGCATTGTTTCCCCTTCATCCTTACTCACGGGTCACTATTCCTCTAGATCATTTGAAGAATTTAACTCGAGAAACTCTAATTAGAGTTTCTCAGCAACGAATGGTGCCTAACAAGGCTTTTCTTCTATTGGCTGGCCCGATTGCACTAGATGAAGCGGTTCAGCTCGCCGAAAGACATTTTACATCTTGGGCTCCAGATCCAAATCAAGGTGTTGTCGAGATTCCTTCTTTGACAGAACCAGAGATAGGCCAGATCTTGCTTGTGAATCGGCCCCATTCCGCGCAGGCTCGTTTTGAGGTGGCAGGTCGAGGACCGCCTCGAAAGGATTCCACTTATTTGGGTTTTTGTTGTGCTAATCAGATATTGGGTGGGGGTGCAAGCTCTCGTCTCTTTTTGAACCTCCGTGAGGACAAAGGATACACTTACGGAGCCTATAGTCTTCTCAGAAGTTATAACCAATGCGGTTTCTACTCAGCTGCTGCGGATGTGCGATCAGAGGTTGTTGTTGATGCAATTGGACAGACTCTAAATGAACTCAAAAGGATGGGGGAGGCAAAACCTACAGAGTCTGAGCTAGAATTGGCTCGTGCCGAACTCATCGGTGGATTTGTGCGGAGAATGGAAACAGCAACGGCCATGGGTGGGTTGGAAATGGATCGCCGTTTGGGTCAGTTGGACGAAAACTATTACCAGAATTACATTCCTTCTTTGCAGGAGATGACCCCAGCCGCAATTTTAGAATCCTCAATCAAGTACTTTGATCCTGAAAAAAAGATCATTACTGTGGTGGGTGATGCAGATAAAATTCTTCCTTCTCTCCAGAGTCTTGGCTCCGTGACGGTTTTTGATGCAGAGGGCTCCCCCATCGGAATCTGAGCCGAGAGAAACTGAAGAAGTGAAACGGTTTATGTGCTCACCTCACGAGGATCTTCGATACTTGCGCTAGGGCGACTGGGGACTATTGTTCAGGAAAGTAACGGATGTAATCCCCGTAACCTTCTTCTTTGAGTTGCTCTTTCGGAATAAATCGAAGAGCTGCCGAGTTGACACAATATCTGAGACCGCTAGGTTTCGGTCCGTCTGCAAAAATGTGGCCCAGATGGGAGTCAGCGTGTTTGCTTCTGATCTCAATTCTTGTCATGAAGAAGCTACGATCTTCACGTTCGATTATGTTATTAGGCTCTAGGACGCCGCTAAAACTGGGCCAGCCAGTACCAGATTCGAATTTGTCGTTAGAAATAAACAAAGGTTCTCCACTGACCACATCAACGTAAATTCCATCTTCCTTGTTTTTCCAATATTCGTTATTAAAAGCTGGCTCAGTACCGTTCTTTTGAGTTACCTGGTACTGAAGTTGCGTAAGTCGAGAACGTAAGACTTTGTCAGAGGGCTTCTCAAATATTGTTTCTTGTTTTGTTTTTAAGTTCATCTTACTCACCTTGAACTCCCATTTGTTGTTGTCCCAGATTTTTCTCAAAAATTGATCTCTTCCCGAATTATATCGGTAGTAGCGATATCGGATTGAATGATTCTTGTAATAGTTCTGGTGGTATTTTTCTGCCTTATAAAACTTTTTTAGCGGTTTGATCTCTGTGATGATCTTCTCTTTGAAGATTCCTGAAGATTCAAGATGTTCCAATGATTGCTTTGCTAGCCGTTTCTGTTCGTGGTCGTGATAAAAGATTATCGATCGGTAATGGGGCCCCCTATCCACAAATTGTCCCCCTGGATCTGTGGGATCGACATGTTTCCAAAATGTCTCCAGCAGAAATGAATATGAGACCGATGAAGGATTAAAAAAAACTTGGACGGCTTCTGCATGACCTGTCTTCCCTGCTGACACTTCTTTGTATGTAGGGTTGGGCTCGTTGCCACCTGCATATCCGGAAACAGCCTCAATAACTCCATCTATTTTTTCAAAGTCTGCTTCTACACACCAGAAACAACCACCGGCAAATGTCGCCACAGCACTTTGCTTTGGAGCTTTATCCCCAGGTTGACCTTGTGCTCCTTTCGAAAACTCAAATTGAGGGGAAAGCCCAATGGGGATAAATGCGAAGACGATCAAAATAATATGTCTCATATAAATCTAGTCCTCTACTTTGTTCTCTTTTATTGCAAAGGTTTTTCAGCCTTGGTTATAACTGATTATTGTTCCCGACCCAATTCTATCCCAGTTTGGGGTGGAAAAGAGTTGATTTAGTTTTTGGTATTGCCTTTTTCTGTCGGGTTATCAAGACCTTTCACCTATTAGATGGCCAACAACGAGGCGTTTGTGTGCAGTGTCACGGTGTTCAAAAAGGAAAATTCCCTGCCAAGTTCCCAGGACTAGTTCTCCATGTTCTACGGGAACAGAGAGGTTAGTTTGTGTTAAAGCTGATCGGATATGGGCTGGCATATCATCAGGTCCTTCCATTCGGTGTCTGTAGAGCACAGGATTTCTAGAGACAAGACGTTGAAAAAACTTTTCAAGGTCTTGGAGTACATCGGGATCTGCATTTTCTTGAATAGTCAGAGAAGCAGATGTGTGTTGGATGTATAGGGTCAAGAGACCCACTTTTATTTTACAGTCGGAACACCAGTTCGCCACTTCACGGGTGAACTCATACAATCCAGGTCCTTTGGTTAGGATTTCAAAATCGGTTTTTTTCTGTTCCATCAATCTCTGTCTTAATGAATCAGGAGGAAGTTTAGAACTATTCTGTGATATTTATTGAAGTAGTGAGTATATCTAAAACCTTAGGGCTAAAGCTCCTACAAGAGGAAATTGTCCAGTGTCGACTCTGTCCGCGTTTGGTTAACTTTAGAGAGAAGGTGGCGAGAGAAAAACGTTTGGCGTATCGGAACTTTTCATATTGGGGAAAGCCTGTTCCATCATTGGGTGAGGCTCAGGCTCGATTGTTGATTGTGGGTCTGGCCCCGGGAGCTCACGGTGCTAATCGGACAGGGCGAATGTTCACTGGTGACCGAAGTGGAGACTTTCTTTATGCTGGTCTTTATCGTGCTGGATTTTGTAACCAACCTGATAGTCTCCACCGTGAAGACAACTTTCAATTGATTCAGACTTATATCACTGCCCCAGTACACTGCGTTCCACCTCGCAATTTGCCATCATCAGAGGAAAGAAAAAATTGCCAGGAGTATCTTTTCAAAGAACTTAACTTACTAACGGAGATACGAGTTATCATGGCTCTTGGTGGGATTGCATGGAAAAGTATTTTGTCGGTAAGTAGGAAAATGAATTGGAATGTTCCTCGTCCTTTGCCTCTATTTGGTCATGGGGCTTTGTGTGAATTAACCTCGAAATTAACCCTTATTGGGTCGTATCATCCCAGCCAGCAGAATACCCAGACTGGTCGGCTAACAAGAGAAATGTTTGATGATGTTCTAAAACGTATCCACGAATACCTTGATCTTGATAGCTGAGTTTTTCAGAGCGGAGCAGGAGACAATTGGTTTCTCAGACCCTTATTCTATTCGTCCCTTTAGATTAACTAATCCTTTGCTTTTCTTTTTTGTTTGGGTAATGGTTTGAGGATGACGCCAAGAGTCTGCCATCGAAGCCTGATGGACGCACGAAATTGTGCAGTAGGGAGCACAACTTTTTTCGGTAAGATATTCACGGCGAATGTCTTCCAAGTTGTAGTCTTGGATGGGAATTCCCGGATATCCTCGTTGTTGTGAACAATAGTGGACGAGACCTTCTTCACAAATGTATAGGTAGCGGGCCCCAGCACGACAGCGCCAGTTATTGGCTTTGCCTTTTGCCAGGTTTTCTTGAAAATAGCGGTTGATTTTAGAATAGCCTTTTTTGCCCATGGCCTTGAGTTTGTGGAAAATGCGAATCTCAGTTTCACTCAGCGGTTTTAGGTGTCCCCCGCCGTCATGAATGACACCTACGGTGCATGTAAATCCCAACTCGACGGCACGTTGTCCAATTTTAAGAGCATCCCTGGAGTTTTTAATTCCAGAGCCAAGAACGGAGTTGATGTTTACCTTGAAGTCAGCATACTCAGCAAGATAGCCTAGTTTTTTGTCTAGTACTTTCAAGCTTTTCATTGAAACATCATCAGGCAGAACATTGTCTATACTGATTTGTAGATGCTCCAAACCCGCTTTGTTGAGTGAACGGATTCGGTTTTTTGACATTAGATATCCGTTGCTAATTAATCCTGTAAGGATGTTTTTCTTACGGATATAGGCAATAATATCCTCAAGTTGGGGATGCATGAGTGGTTCCCCTCCGCTGATAGTGATCACGGAAGTTCCAAATTCTGCCAGCTTATCGGTCCATTGGTTCACTCTCTCGACAGGAATTGGTTTCGAAAAGTCATCGTATTCGTTGCAGTAGGTGCAGGCAAGATTACAACGGCGCATTGGGATAATGTGGGCGAGTATCGGATGAGAAGTGCTAGCCACAGCTTTAGCAGCAACCTTCCATTCCCGCAAAGTGGTCTGGAACTTTTTCAGCTTGTGCATCCGGTTTGTTCGAAGAGTTGAGTCGGAAGTGTTTCGAATTACTCTCCTCCTTATGAACCTTTTTAACGAGGCGGATAATACCAAGCAGTAAGAACTTTCGTCAACGAAGGATCGGGTTGAGAATTTTTACTAGTAGGTTAAACAAGAAAAGGATTCTGGGGTTTTTAGGTCTTGTGTGCGAGAGTTGTGACTGGTTTATTGTACTAAATATTGCCCCGGTTTGGAGGGTGATCTGCGTCTAATTATACGGATAACTCCAATCCGTTAGGGTGATTATGCTGAGTTAAATTCTGTAGGAAAAGTGGTTTGGGTACTAGATTGTTAACACGTGATTTCACGCTGCACACCAGAGCATGTTTGTATTATCAAGTTTCACCCTTAGAATGGAGATAAAAAGTCAAAAGTTGTAGGTTTTCCTGTTTCTGGATGAGCTTAAGGGAGCCTGTTTTTTCTAGACGGATCCGGGCAGGACCTGGCAACTTGCGATTTGTTGTATAGATTTTCAATCTTAAAATTGGGGATAAATAAATTTGTGTTCGAAGAAGTTAACACTCTTCTATTTAATCTTTTTCTGTGGAATCTGCAACGGGTATTTTCTTCTGTTTGGACTAGATCTGATAGTTGTTTGTAGGGGCAAGGATAATAATTTAGTGGCTACAGGGATGGCAGAAGATAGAGATGAAAAGTACAAGGTGAAGCGCGAGAGGATGGTGAAGGTTCAACTACAAGGTCGTGATATTAATGACCCTCAGGTTCTAGAATCTATGCTGCAGGTTCCAAGACACCTATTTGTTCCAGACAGTCAGATGAGCCGTGCCTATGATGACCATCCGATACCAATAGGTGAGGGCCAGACTATTTCTCAGCCATATATTGTGGCACTCATGACACAGCTTGCTCGCCCACGTAAGTCGCATAAGATTTTGGAAGTTGGAACCGGCTCGGGCTATCAGTCAGCGGTAATCTCCATGCTTGTAGACCGGGTTTATTCGATCGAGAGTGTTGTTAATCTAGCTGAAAAATCCTCCCAGATATTAACAGAACTCGCTTATGATAATGTGCAGGTAAGGAATGGAAATGGTTGCCAGGGATGGCCAGAAGAATCTCCATTTGATTGTATCTTGGTGACGGCGGCTCCTAAACAAGTGCCTCCTTTACTTCTAGATCAGCTTGCTATCGGAGGTCGACTCGTTATTCCTGTAGGTAGTGAGAGCTGGAACCAGACACTTTTAGTGATTAAGCGAACCAAAAAAGGTTTTCAGCGTCGAAAAGTCATCCCAGTTCGATTTGTACCCATGACCGGTGAAGACCAAGATCATGGGGTGCCATGACCCATGGGTGTCAAGTGTGGTGCCTCATTCTCTAGGAGTCTCCATCTAGCGGGGAAGCGTTAACTATGGTGAAATACCTGAATGCACCAAGTCTTAAAGAAGTCCTTTTTGTCAATCCCCGAAGACTGTTTTTATTGTTTCGTCCAGAGTTTCAAGGGTTTGATAGTTAATTAAATGTTGTCTGATCTTAAGTGTAGGATCAACAACAAAAATAGTGGGGTAGACATTTATATTCCCAAAATCTTCTTGTGTCTTCCTGGTAAGGTGGAGATTTGGGAAAGTTGCTCCTATTTTAGCTAAGTAGGAATCTCGTTTCTTGTCGGTAATTGAGATGTTCAGAATAGTGTCTGCGTTAAATCCGACAATTTGAAAGCCCTTGGCACGGTATTTTCTATCAAGCTCGGCAAGATGAGGAGCAAGCCGGACACATGGGGGGCACCCAGAAAACCAAAAATAAATGAGGGCTCCACCACCCAACAGAGAAGACCTTGAAAGGGAATCTCTTCCGTCCAGTCGTTGAAGCGTGAAATCAGGTAATTCCTGCCCTTCCCAATTGGCTACTCTTACCGATTGTCCACGGCGACTGAGAAAGGTCCCTATAACTTCTAAATTAATGGAGGAAATCTCTTTCGTGGAAAAATTTCGGGTAAAAAACTTGGGCATTCTAGGCTCCCTCTCCATAATTTGTAGAAGAACCTCAACGGTATCTGTACTGATGCCAAAGTTTTCTCCAATCTGTTTACGGGGAGGAACTGCTCCTTTTGCCGTATACATGGTTTTTAGGTAGCCAGGGATTAGGAAAAAAGTCTCATATAGTTGAGCCACGAACGTTTTTTCCTCAGGAGAGAATCTATTGTCATTGTAGAGATCGGAGAAAATAACCCGTCCTCCTTCTAGGCGCATCATTGTACGAATGGTTTCCAATACCATTGTTTCCACAGAATTTTTTGTTTTCTCGGGGTTCTCTTTTTTTGCCTTGGAAAGAGCTTGGGGTTGTGTGCCACATGAAAGGTTGAGGCACAGTACAAAGAAAAGCATCAGTCTCATGACATTCAAATTTACTATGTCTTTATGTCGGGTGTCGAGCTGAGAGTTAGTATGAAGTCAATATCTGTTTTAGTTTTCAGGCTTAGGTTCTTTTGAGACCTTAACCAGAATCTGTATCGAAAGTCTATCCTAAAAAAACATAGAAGAATCAAGTTGAGAGACCCAAATTAGAATAGAGGTTTCAATGAAAACCCTCCCCTACTGAGCTCAAACAGTTGGTTTCATAAACGCTGGAGGTTTTATCATCTAACTTCTCTCTCTACATTTTTTAAAGTTGAAATTGTAATGGACTTGATCCGTTCTCAGTTCTGCAGATTTAGCTTGTTGGCAGATATTTACCGGGTCTCTCTCAGAGAACTCGATTGAATAGAGGTAGAACTTTTCAATTGCAAATAAGATTCCCCCTTTGTCAGAGAAATATTAAGCGGATTTGCAAAGTTAGAGAACAAATTTCTGAAAAGGAGAGTCTTCATGCTTCTTAAAAGCAATTAGACCTGATTTCGTGTCGAACAAAAGAGACATCTACTGAGCAGAAGATGGATGCCCCTTAAGATAAAATCTGTTAATGACCATGTGGTATTCTCAATCATCAGTAACCTGGGAAGGAGAAAGATGATGTCCGAGAATAACTTGAAATCGGCATGGGAAATTGCCTTGGAAAAACTTGAGGCGCAGGGTGAAGGGCCTATTGAGGAGCTCAGTGAGAAAATAAAAAAGAAAATTGCGGAGACTCGCCGAAAATATGAAGCGCTTATTGCCGAGGCTGAAATCAGTAATGCGGGTAGGTTAAAAAAAGCCGTGGCTTCTAATCAGCTGGATCAGATACGAAGTATTCAAGAGGAATTACCGATGGAACGAAATAAGCTGAAAGCTAAGATGGAAGAGGTTGTGAGACAGATTCGGGCAGGCAAGGATAAAAATTAGTGAATTTTCCCATCTACTGGAAGTTGTCCTGTTTGAACAAGCTTTCGGAACATGGAAATAGTTTGCTCGATTCCTTCGCTTAAGGGGGTTTCGTAGACATTTCTGAAATGTTTTCTTAGGGCAGTGCTATCCAGAAGTTCGGGAATGGGAAATTTTTTGTCCAAAAAATCGATCTGTGCTTCAGGGACAACATCTTTGATCAACTGAATGAGTTGAGACATGGATCGAGCTTCCCCTCCTAAGTTGAACACGAAGTTTCCTCGCTCCGAATGCCGGCTAGCTTCTATAAATTGCTGGGCAACATCAGAGGCATATTGGAGTTGAAACCCATTTGAGTATTGAATTGTAAAGGGCTTCCCGAGCACTGCTGCGAGCATGGCCTGAGTAGGATCACTCGTAATTCCTTGGTCTCGACCAGGTCCATAAACCGTGTGTGGTCGTAAGCCGATACTACTCACTTCGTAGTCTGTCCAGTACATTCGAGCCGTTCCCTCATTGGCCTCTTTGAAGACTCCGTATAGTGTGAACGGTGATTGAGCAAGATTTTCTGCGAGGGGACTTGCCGAGTGGGATGGACCATAAACCGCAACTGAGGAGGCATACGAAATGTGGGGGAGTTTCGCACGTCTGGCGGCCTCGAACAGGTTAACAGTTCCCACGACATTGACCCGGGCACCCATAAGCGGATCTGCCTGACAAAAAGGCACCTGCAGTGCTGCAAGATGGATGATGTGATCTATTGAATGCCGTCCAAAAAGCTTCATGACCTGGTGAAAATCAGTTAGATCTCCGTGCTCAAAAACTATCCGGTTGAGTTTGTCTGACTCAAGAAGTAGGTCTAGTCTATGGGTGTTGTGGCTGAGATCAAACGCAATGACACGGTGTCCTTCCAATAAAAGGTGATACGCAGTCCAGCAGCCTATGCATCCCATAGCACCTGTAACAAGAAAGGTTTTTCGCTCTGAATCATTCACGGGTTTGACAAGTATTTTCTAGACGACCGATATTTTCAACCTCAGCGATGATCTGATCTCCATCTTTCATAAAAACTTGGGGATCTCGACTTACACCAACACCGTGGGGTGTGCCAGTTAGAATCAAATCTCCAGGTTCCAAAGTAAATGTTTGAGAGCAGAAGGAAATAAGTTGATCGACCGGGAAAATCATATTTCCAGTGTTGCTGTCTTGCATGGTCTGACCATTTAGAAAACTACGGATTGTTAGGTTTTGAGGTGATGGGATCTCGTCTGCCGTGACAATAGAAGGGCCTAATGGACAGAATGTGTCAAGGCTTTTTCCTCTAACCCACTGGCCGTCTGAAAACTGGATGTCCCGAGCACTTACATCGTTGGCTACTGTATATCCAAAGACACATTGCAGTGCCTCCTGTCGACTTACTTCTCTAGCTGTTCTTCCCATTACAACAGCAAGTTCCACCTCATAATCTACTTCTTTGGTAAGACTTGTTGACCAGGATATTTTTTCTCCTGGGCCTATCATAGAGGTTGAAAACTTGCAGAAAACAAGTGGTTTTTTCGGAGGCTCAGAATTTGTTTCTTGGCAATGATCCATATAGTTCAGGCCAATTGCAACTATCTTGCCGGGGTTCTCTAAAGGCACTAAGAGGTTAATTTTGTTGGCCGCAATGACATCAATTTGATTAGGCGGTTGACCTGCGAGAACCTCTTCCCAAGTTAAAGAAGTCACAGACACTGAATTATTTTGTAAAATGCCAAAAGCAGGTGAGCCTTTGTATTCGAAGCGTACCCATTTCATAATATTCCTCTTTGGAATGGAAAAATCGGGGTTAATAATTGAGAAAGTATGCCATAAATAGAGTCATCGGACCATATAGTTCTGATTGCTGGCACAACAAAAGGAATTAATAGTTTTAGGAGAAATCGTGAGAAAAAAGATTTTCATTGTTTTGGTCATTGTTTTGAGTTCCCTTCTTTTTTATTGTAGCAATAACTCGGGGCCGGATCCGTTCCACACTAAACCGAGAATAGCTGTTATACCAAAAGGGACTACCCATGTCTTTTGGAAGTCGGTTGAGAGAGGTGCTAAAAAAGCGGGGAATGAACAGGATGTCCATATTATATGGAAGGGTCCACTTAAGGAAAATGATCGAGCCGAGCAAATTTCTATTGTGGAGCAGTTCGTAAGTGAAGGCATAGAGGGAATCGTGATTGCGCCTCTAGATGATCGGGCGTTGCTCCGCCCCATAAGAGCTGCTCGGCGAAGTGAGATTCCAGTTGTAATAATAGACTCAGCACTCCAGGGTGAAGTCGGCCAAGATTTTGTTAGTTTCGTAGCGACTGACAATAGAGGAGGAGGCCGATTGGCCGGAAAGCATATGGTGAGCCTTTTGGGTGGCAAAGGCAAGGTTGTTCTCCTTCGTTATGCAGTGGGATCAGCTAGCACGACTAATAGGGAAGCTGGTTTTTTAGAGGTGCTCTCTAAATATCCGGATATCACTCTTCTGGTAGATAACCAGTATGCTGGAGCCACTGCCGGTGAGACTATTCAGAAGAGTCAGGAAATGCTGGACTATCTACGACAGGCGGATGGAATTTTTTGCCCCAATGAATCGTCGACCTATGGAATGCTTGTTACTTTGCGAAAAAATAAACTAGCAGGCCACATCAAATTTGTCGGATTTGATTCCTCGGTAGAATTAATCAGTGCGTTAGAGAAAAATGAGATTAATGGTCTGGTCGTACAGAATCCCTTTCGAATGGGTTACCAGGGAGTTCACACTGTGTTAGAAGCCACTCGAGATGGACAGGTGTCTGAGCGTATTGACACGGGTGTGCAATTGCTGACACGTGATAACTTAAATGATCCAGAAATTCTGCAACTTTTAGGGGAGTAAAATTTCTTTTTGAATGAGAATCTAGTCGTAAAACAAGCCCTTCATATGTCAAGGATCTCAAAAAGATTTGGGCCAACCCAAGCTCTTGATGGGGTGGATTTAGATCTAATTCAGGGAGAAGTGCACGCTATCATCGGTGAAAATGGGGCCGGAAAAAGCACTTTAATGAATGTCCTATCTGGAGCCATCAGTCCTGATTCAGGGATGATCGAGCTATTTGGTCAGTCCTTCGTACCCTCAAATCCAATGAATAGTCGTCGTGCCGGGCTCGCGATGATTTATCAGGAACTTGCCTTGGTTCCTCATCTAACGGTTGAAGAAAATATATTGCTTGGACTTGAGCCTGGCCCTGGGATCTTTTTAGATCGAACGGCTAGTTGGGAGCGATCCCGTGATGCCCTAGCTGCAGTTGGTCTTCCAGACAGCTTACTGAGAAAGCCGGTTAGGGAGCTATCGATTGGGCCTAGGCAGCTGGTTGAAGTTGCTCGAGCGGTTGCAACAAGATTTAAAATACTGGTTCTAGATGAGCCAACAAGTAGTCTCAGTACAGGAGAAAAGAATAGTCTTTTTGAATTGATTAGATCTTTCAAAAAAGAAGGAAAATCTGTGATCTATATTTCCCATTTTCTTGACGAAGTGTTGGAAATTGCAGATCGCTGTACGATATTGAGAGACGGAAGGGTTGTTGGAGTTAAGAATGTCTCTGAGAGTTCTGTGGATCAATTGGCCTCAGCCATGGTGGGACGATCATTAAAACAACTCTATCATCGCACTTCACACACTTTTGGTGAAGTAGTGATTAAAGTGGAGCAACTGCAGGGGACAAAGGGGCTAAAAAAGGCGTCCTTTAGTCTCCATAGAGGCGAAGTGTTAGGTGTCGCAGGTCTTGTGGGTTCAGGTCGTACAGATCTTCTTGAATCTATCTTTGGTCTTGCTGAGGTGCAGGGAGGTGAAGTTGAAGTGGCAGGTTTTTCTGGACCTGGTTCTCCGCGGAAAAGGTGGGGGCAGGGGGTTGGATATGTGAGTGAAAACCGAAAGGAGGAAGGTCTGGCATTAGGGCTTTCGATTCAAGATAATCTCACGCTTTCTCGTCTCTCTAGACTAGGTCCCTGGGGTCTCGTTTTCCCCGATCGCCAGTCGAAAGCCTGCCAGAAATGGTTAGATCGACTCAAAGTTAGATATCGTGATGCACGTCAAGTTGTCCAGGAGCTTTCGGGGGGGAACCAGCAGAAGATTGCATTTGGTAGGCTGCTTTATCATGGCTGTGATGTGCTTTTACTAGATGAGCCTACGCGTGGAATTGACATAGGATCCAAGGTGGAAATCTATCGTTTAATCAACCAGCTATCTGAAGGAAACAGCCGCCAGGGATTGGCTCCACGGGGAGTTATTTTTGTCAGTAGTTATTTACCAGAATTGCTTGGAGTCTCTGATCGCATTGCTGTGATGTCAAGAGGTGTTCTAACTGAGCCAATTCCAGTTTCCGATCTTACGGAAGAAAAAATAATGCGTTTGGCTACGAATCCATTACACGAGAGTTCCCAATGATCAGAACCCCTTTTAGGCATTCTTTTTCTTTAGTGCGGATGGGAAGATTAGGTCCTGTTTTTGGTTTGTGTTTTGTGTTTTTGGTCTTTGCTTTTCTCAGACCAAATACCTTTCTGACACTGAATAACTTTGAGATTATGCTGCTCCAAAGTGCGGTGGTTGGAATGGCAGCACTAGGAATGACCTTGATCATCATCTCGGGAGGAATAGATCTTTCAGTTGGCTCCACGATTGCCTTGTGTACCGTGGTGATTGCTCGCTTAATTGCTTCCGGAGTGTCTCCTTTAGCAGCGGCCTTTCTGGGTATTGTAACGGGAGCTTTGTGTGGTCTTTTGACGGGTTTCCTAGTTACTCGCCTCAAAGTTACACCTTTCATTGTTACGCTGGGAATGCTTGGAATTTATAGGGGATTAGCCAAGGGCATTTCTTCTCAGCAGATGGTGAATGCTCCAGAAACCTGGTTGAATGATCTCCTCACCATGCTTGGACCGGAAAATCGATGGTGGATCTTACCTCCAGGTGTTTGGGCTACCATTTTAGCTGCAATGTTCACAGCTGGATTTTTGACTTATACAAAACCAGGTCGTTATATTTTTGCTATTGGTTCCAATGAATTGACGGCACGTCTTTGTGGGGTTCCAGTTAGGAAAATAAAGCTCCTAGTGTTTACGTTAGGGGCTGCTTTTGCTGGGATGTCAGGAGTTCTTCAGTTCTCCTATCTCACAATGGGTGATCCTACTACAGCCTTTGGAGCCGAACTCGATGTAATCGCTGCGGTTGTAATCGGTGGTGGTAGTTTATCAGGGGGAGAGGGGTCGATTCTTGGTTCATTGATTGGAGCTTTTATCATGACGGTGGTTGACAATGGTTGCACCAAGCTAGGTTTGGACAATTGGGTCCAAGAGATTGTAACGGGCGGAATTATTGTGTTGGCTGTGGCCCTTGACCGTTGGCGGCACCGAATGGATTGAGAGATTCTTATTTTGTGATATCGGTTGGGACTCTAAAGTGAATTCCCCAAAATCAATTAAGGAAATCTAATGCCAAGCAAAGATAGCCCCCATTTCTTCTTAGTTTTTTGATAATCTGGGGTTGTACCAGTTTGACTATTACACCACCAAGATTCATGCAAGTGTTGCTCCAATGATAAGATGGAGATGCCGATGACTACTCCAAAATCGGACGAGACCGAACAAATGGAAGTTGTTGGGATTGAGTCTCAGGAAGATAAAGCTTCTAAACTAGAACCTACTGATGAACCTAGGATAGATTTATCCAGCTCCGAACAGGGCCTTGTCCCGTCTGATCCACTACGCAGGTATCTATGGGAGATCCGGGGCTTTTCTAAATTAACGGCTGATGAAGAGAAAGCCTTGGTAGAGCGCTCCCAGGCTGGAGATGAGGACGCAGCAGCTCGCTTGACTACTTCAAACTTAAAGCTGGTTGTGCGTATTGCTCTGATGTACAACCGGGTCTACTCCAATATCATGGATCTGATTCAAGAGGGAAATATCGGATTGGTTGAGGCAGTACGTCGCTTTGACCCTTTTAAGGGAGCTCGCTTACCAACCTATGCTACCTGGTGGATTAAGGCCTACATCATCAGATTTCTTCTCGACAATTTCCGTATAGTTCGAGTGGGGACCACTAACGAACGTCGAAAATTGTTGTTCAACCTCCGTAAGGAAAAGGAAAAATTAAGGCTCCAGGGCATTGAGCCGACGCACCAGCTAATGGCAGAAAGGCTAAACGTTTCGGTAAAAGATGTGGAAGAAATCGACCAGATGATTGAAGCAGGCGACGTTAGTTTGGATGCGACCCCACCAGGAGATGAAGCGGTTCCTCTCTTGGAAAGGCTTGCCACAACCGAGGAAATGGTTGATGAGCATCTAGCCAGAGGAGAATTAAAAAAAGCTTTCGATCAACATCTTGGGAAATTTGCAACAACTCTTTCAGAACGGGAAAAGGTCATCCTCGAAGAACGTTTGGTTGCCGATGATCCGTTGACGCTCAGAGAGATCGCCGAACGATATGAGGTTACAAGAGAAGCCATACGGTTAAATGAAAAGTCCTTGATCAAAAGGATCAAGGACTATATGGAAAAGGCGTTAAAGGGTGTTACGGATGTGGAATTTGAAATGTTTCAATAGAATTGCTGTTGGAGCTAGTTTGTTAACGTTTAGGCCTTTTGAAGTTGGATCCATTGGAGTGTCAGGGAAGGATTAATTGTTGCTGAGAGTTTTACGTACCCAGTCTAAAGCTTCTTGATGCGATTGTATGAGGCCCTCTAATTGTCTATCTTCAACTTGTGGGAGTAGGTCACTAAAGATAGGACCTGGTTTCAGCCCGAGATCAATCAGGTCATGACCGTTAAGGAGAGGCTGGGTTTGGACCTCTTCTTCACTTAGCTCTTCTAATTGTTGTAGACAGAACTCGAAGGCTGATAGGTTTCCGTGACTGGCAAGACAATCAAGCCGATGTAATTCTAAATGCTCTGAAAAATCCTCCTGTCTGAGAAAACGCTTTAATTTTGCTTTTCGCATTTGTTGCACGTGGATAAAGCGCAAATGTTGTCGAACTAGTTCTACAATAGTTTGAGATTGGCGATTCGAAAGCCGCAAATCACGACAAATTTGGCTAGTCATTTCAGCTCCGATTTCAGCGTGTCGGTCGAATCTAATTCGGTCTCGAACCGAATAAGTAGGTGGTTTTCCTACGTCATGAAGAAGAATTCCAAGTGCAAGAGTTTCAGACGGATTTTCGGCCAATGAAAACATAAGGCAAGTGTGAGTCCAGACATCACCTTCAGGATGAAATTCTGGCGGCTGACGAACTCCTTCCAGAGCCGCAACATCCGGCAGAATCACATTTAATAACCCAGATTTCCGAAGTAGATTCAAGCCTCGAGTGACATTTCCCCCCGTCAGTATCTTAAGTAGCTCATCACGAATTCTTTCTCGGCTCACTTGTTTGATCTCTGGAGCTAATTTTTGGAGTACTGTCCAGGTCTCCTTTTCAATCTGAAAATTGAGCTGGCCTGCCAAGCGAACTGCACGCATTAATCTAAGTTTGTCTTCTCTGAATCGGCGGGAAGGATTTCCAATGGTACGTATGATTCTTTCCCTTACATCTCTTTGTCCATTACAGTAGTCTAGAATCTCCCCCGAAAAAGGATCGAGGAAAAGTCCATTAACCGTAAAGTCACGGCGTTTAACATCAGTGTGTGCCTCGACGAATGAAACACCATCAGGCCTACGTCCGTCACTATAATTGCCTTCCTTGCGAAAGGTTGTGACTTCAAAGTTAACGGAGTTTTCTACCACAATAATTACTCCAAACTGTTTGCCCACCGGAATAGTAACGGGAAATAGTTTCTCAACTGTGTTTGGATTTGCAGAGGTAGCAAGATCTAGGTCGCCTATTGGTCGGTCTAGAAGAAGGTCTCTGACAGCCCCTCCAGCGATATAAGACTTGTGTCCTTGGGAACGAAGAATTTTCACAATGTGACGGGCTCCCTTCCTTAGAACTGGGTCTAGGTTGTTGAAAAGACTTGTAGTCATAATATCTATTGTAGTTGGTTTTATTGGTCAACTGCGAGACTGTGACTAAGCACATTTTTCTCTAAGCCAATTAGTTGACAAAGTAGTAGTTGTGTTCTGATGGGTTTGAATTTTTTAATACTAATGAAAAACCATGTCGCTAGAGGGAACATTTCATCGCAACCCAAACCTGATGTCCCATTGCCTGACCCCTCTACATTTGATATAACCGATAACATGAATCACATCCTGAGATTATACTTTCCGTTGTTTTGTATAAGTTTTTCCCTTGTTCTTTCTAGTTGTACCCCACCCACAGAAGAGATTGTGGAAACAATTCCTGAAGTTTTTGAGGAGCCGCAGGCCCAAGCGGGTGATTTTGTAACTATTCCAGCAGGTGAATTCATAATGGGTAGCAATACGAGGCCTTCCCACAACAAGAAAAAACCAGCCTTGCATGAGCCTGAACATACTGTGAATTTACCAGCTTTTCAAATTCATGTGTTCGAAGTTACGAATGCAGAATATACTCGTTTTCAAATTGAAGGGGACTATCCAGCTGAGGGAGACTGGCAACGGTATTCGGGTATAGACAAAGGTTATCATCCAGTTGCTAATGTAACTTGGAAGGATGCTAAGGCTTACTGTGATTGGATTGGAGGACGGCTCCCCACTGAGGCTGAATGGGAGAAAACTGCTCGCGGACCAGATGGATTGCCTTATCCATGGGGAGAAGAATGGAGTCCAACAAAATCAAACTGTAATGAGCTAGGCTACCAGAATGTGGTAGAAGTTGGGCAAGTAGAAACTGATGTCAGTGTCTATGGTGTCAGAGATATGATGGGAAATGTCCAGGAATGGGTTGGAGGGAAACTACGAGCTTACCCGAAAAGCCCAGCAAGAAGAGATGCCAACTTTCAACGTGGTTTCTATTCGGCACGTGGAGGATCGTACGCTATCAAGGGAGCAAGTATAAATCTTTGGACACGTGGGGCCTATTTGCCTAGGGGACAGTATGGAACTGGATTTCGCTGTGCAAAAGACGTGGAAGAAAAGGCTGTCGAAGGTGAAGAAAGTTTAAAGTAAGTAAGTAGGAATTTCCCTCCTTCATAAAAACCTGAACCTTACTTTTAGGATTCTTCTAAACCAGGTTATAATTGATCGATAAGATAGTCTGGAAGGTCTCCAACTTGACAACAGTTTATCTGGATACTACGATATTTAGCCCTTTGGCGCGGGGTGGAGCAGGCTGGTTGCTCGTTTGGCTCATAACCGAAAGGTCGCGGGTTCAAATCCCGCCCCCGCAACCAACCTTCTAGTAATTAATTCGGCTCCGCAAGGTGCCTTTTTTTTGGCCAATAGGTAGTTACGAGAGATTAGAATTGTTTTAGTGTTGCGTCATTTCACTTTATTATTTTACTGTCAAGGGACTCTGATAGGGAAAAACTGTGGGTACTCCTGTCTCCTCTCTGTCAACAAATATATAGGCGAATGGGACGGTTATAGGATCATAGTTAGTGCAAACCTACACCAAGGCCACGGACTTCATTGAGACCTTTGAAATGACTACGCTACTGATTACTAAAGGCGTTCAGTCTGAAACCCTTATGCCTTTAGGATCAGAGCATTTTTCTGAAACATGAATTGCACTCAGGAGCTAGGTGAATGAAAAAAAATTACTACGATGAAGAACTTCCTTTCGGATCGAAAGAGCTCCGTCTTCCCAGGGAGCTACGCCGACCATTGTTGAAGCACCTCCAAGAACTCAAATCCAAGTACCTCGAACAAAACTGGGGGAAAGCTTCCGGCTTTGGAAAACGTCCTGCATTGATCGTCGTTGATCTCGCAAGGCTCTGGACTGACCCTTCAACTCAGATGGGTACCGTACTGGATTCAGTTGTGGAAGCCACGTGTTGTGTGCTAGAGGCTGCCCGTAACGTGAAAATTCCAATCTTTTTTACTGCATTGGCTTACGAACCTAGAGTTCTCCTAAACAATTTTAAAATTGACTGGCATCTGACCGGAGATCCCCATCAACTCTTCGAACTGGATCCACGTCTGAAACGTCGTTCTTCAGAATCAATCATTTACAAACGCTATGCTTCAGCTTTCAAGGGGACCCCACTTTTACAATTGCTAGCTGCGCAGGGAATTGACACTCTCATTGTGACTGGTGTCAGTACAAGTCACTGTATCTATGCTACTTGTCGGGATGCTGTCGAAAGCTTTCGTGTAATCGTTCCAGAAGAAGCAGTTGGAGAACGCTGCGAAATAATGCACCGAGTAAACCTTCTTGACATTGAGATTGATTTGGGCGACGTCCTTTCGACTCAAGAAGTTGTCAAACATGTGCAAAACCTTAAAAACTTTGCACCCCCCCAATAGGCACTCTGGCGCCTCGCTGTTAAAGGGTCTTCTCCGTTTCCGAAGCTGATTCGATTTCCGTAAGCCAATTCGCAAATCTGTCCCCGAATATTTTGCGATTTAACGACAATTCCCAGTCAACAAATCTATCCCCGAACATCTTGCGATGTAAGGATAATTCCCAGAGGATTAACCTTCGGACCACCAAAGGAATTTTACCTCCTCACAAATTGGGCATAATCATCTCCTTATTTTAATATAGTGCCATGAGAAAGAAATTTTCCCCCCCAAATCTGGAACACCTTTCTCACCTCTTTCCCGACAAATATATAGGGTGATGTTTGGGCTCCCCACTTCGAGGGTCCAATCGGTCCGCTCCTGAACGATCTTATCGCTAGGTTCCCCGTGGTGGAGGACCGGCCCTAATACGATGACGCTGTAGCTCAAATCTCCATTTGACTCGTTCCACAGCTCGAGCAATCAAAATCTCAGTGTCTACAATTTATTGGGACTCTTCTTCATTCGAGAACTGACTGAGTCGGCGAATTCGTTGCAGAACAGTGGGATGGCTGTAGCTAAGCCATACCGTAAACCAGTGGGGGGTGAGATTTCCGAGGTTTTTGACCGACAGTCGCTTGAGACCCGCAATCAGGGAGCTCGACGTCTTCAAAGTTTCCGCAGCGTAGGCATCGGCTTCGTACTCATGTTTTCGCGAAAGCTGGGTTTGGCCTATTCCTAGCACGAAACTTACAGGGGAATAGAGGAGCCCAAAAAACATAAGCCCCGCATGTGTCGAAATCGTCTCCATCCCAAACGCCGCAAAGAGCTGTTCGTTTCCAAGAAATAGAGACATCACCCCAAACAAAATACCGATCTGTGCAATCGATACGACCGTCATCCAAGCTACATGGTTTTTCTTGTAGTGCCCAATCTCATGCGCGAGAATGGCCAATAGCTCGTCGGGTGAGTGCTGCTCCACCAGCGTATCAAAAAGGGCAATCCGTTTTCGTTTACCAAAACCGCTGAAATACGCATTGGAATGAGATGACCGTTTCGATCCATCCATCACAAAGACACCTGTTAATGGAAAGTTGACCTCCTTGGCGTACGCATCAAGCAATTCTCGTAGCTCACCATTCTCAAGTGGCACAAACTTGTTAAACATAGGCGCAATTACCGAAGTGTATAGTGGTGGCATCAAAACGATGAACGCTCCAACAATTGCCCACGCATAGAGCCACCCAAACGGTCCGGCCTGGGCCAAAAAAAACAAAATTCCACTCAAGACCGCCGCCCCAACCAAGCCTCCAATGACATAACCTTTGACCTTGTCCCCAAGATAGGTGCCCAAGGTCATTTTGTTAAACCCGAACCGCTCTTCGATCACAAATGTTTGGTAAAGACCCAGCGGTGTGCCCAGAATGTCGCTGCCCACCCCCAAAATCCCGAAGAACAGAAGCCCCGTCGAAATTTCTGACATCCCAAACGACCGGGCCCAATCATCCACAAGCACAAACCCACCCCAAAGAATAAAAGTGACCGTTGCAATTAGGCTAATGCTGCTCGATATGAATGCCAGGTTCATGTTTGCCCGGGCGTACGCTTGAGACTTTGCGTACGAATCAGTGTCGTAATAATCAACAAACGACTGGGGCAATTTGGGGTTTAGGGCGCCTCGGTTGAGTACCCGCGCAAGGGTGCTCACCGCATACTCCCCAATCATTGCCGCCAAGATAACGACCAAGTAGATGTTCATCTCCATCTGCAACCACTCTCCAAGCTTTCGTTCAGCCGCTAAAATCCACACCTATGTCAACAATCATCGTATCAGTCTTGGGCTCAAATTTTTAATTAAGAGGTTTAGTTTGGAGAATAATGGTGCATCTTTTTTCTTTTTTCAATTAAAAATTCACACCCCTAAAAAATTGGGGACACTCCTCTCGTCTGTCTCTCAGGAAACATACTGCTAATTATTCGGCCATCCCACTTTTGGGATGGTTCCATAATGGTAGTTAGTGCAAAGCTATCCCAGGCCACGGAATTCATTTACACTAACGAAATGGCTAAGCCACTAATTCCTAAAGGAGTTTAGGCCGAAACCTTGTGCAAGCAGGGGGTCAGCGGTTCAAATCCCGCCCCCCGCATCAAATAACCCTAGCTACCTTTGGAGGACCGAATTGATGAATCGACGGGATTTCGTTGGAACAATGACTGCGGCTGGCATTTCGCCAGCTCTGAGCATAGAATCGAATAAAATGCAAACTCCGGTACGCTATCCAGATCCGTCCGTAAAAGTTTTGGATCCTCGTTTCAAACAATACCGATTGGCAAACTCTGCAGTCCAGAGACTATATACAGGGACCTTGTGGGCTGAGGGACCGTGTTGGTTTGGAGATGGTCGATTCTTGATCTGGAGTGATATCCCCAACAACCGAATCCTTCGATGGGTAGAAGAAACAGGAACAGTGAGTATTTTCCGAGAGCCCTCCAATAATACCAACGGTCACACCCGAGACTGGAATGGACGACTGATCTCATGTGAGCATGGGACTCGACGTGTCACGCGAACGGAGTTTAACGGCGATCTTACAATCTTAGCAAAAAGCTACCAAGGTAAATTGCTAAACGCTCCCAATGACGTAGTTGTTCATCCCGATGACGGTGGTATCTGGTTCACTGATCCAGGATACGGGAGCCTAATGGACTACGAGGGCAACAAGGGAGAAATACTACTTAAAGAAGCTGTTTACCGAATCGATCCACAGACCAAGGAAGTAAAACTAGTTACAGATGAAATAGGAAAACCCAATGGCCTCTGTTTTTCACCCAATTACTCCAAGCTTTACGTAACGGACACGGGGGGTTCTCATTACCCAGAAAACCCGAGGGAAATCAAAGTTTGGGACATTGTCAACGGCGTAAGCTTAAAAAATGAAAGGACCTTTACGAACATGACCCTGCCTGAACTAGGAACTGGGTTTGCAGATGGTATCCGGGCTGACGTAGATGGAAATATCTGGGCCAGTGCCGGTTGGGTTGGAGAAGGTTATGACGGAGTTCATATTTTCGCCCCTGATGGAGATCGGATCGGTCAAATTTTGCTCCCGGAGGTTTGTTCCAACGTCTGCTTTGGTGGGCGAAAAAGAAATCGCCTGTTCATGACCGCTAGCCAGTCTCTTTATGCTTTATACGTAGAAACACGAGGTGCTCACATCAGCTAACAAAGTAGCGTTAAAAAACCAACCATTCCACCTTCCCTATCTATCGAAACTCGGTCGGAAGAATTTTGGGCTTTTGACCAGCAGCCATCGTTCTAAAAAATGACGGACACCTTTCTGCCTGTCTTTCAGAAAATATGTGCACTAGTAAAAAGGCACCCCATTTCGGGGTGTGATCGGGCAAAAACCGGAAATATTGTCTGCACATCTTCCGCCTAGAATTCTATGCTAAACTGCGAAGCGATAGGTGAGTGATTAGGAGAACCCCTGAAATTTCTGTCCTCTAATTCGGTGATAACCAGAATTCAGGTATTGCATATCTGGGGTTAAATATCTTTGGGAAATATCGAGAGGATACAATCAATGAGTGAACGGAGAGATGTGTCGCGGCGCAGTTTTCTGGGTAAGGCTTCTGCGGCTGGAGTCATTATGTGCAACCGGCCAACCATTGGACAGGTATCAACGGAATCACTTTCTAATATCCCGAAGACGATTCGAGTGGGGGCTTTGAATGTTGGTTCGTATTCACACTTTCCGGCGCAATGGGCCACCGTTATGAATCCTCGTCAAGAGAATGGTGAGATTGCCTATACCGGGATGCGCATTACGCATTGCTGGGATATTGACCCGGATCAGGCAGAGGGGTTTTCCCGAGGATATGGTTGTGTTGCTGTCAAGGAATTTGACGACATGCTTGGCAAGGTAGATGCGGTGATTTCGGGCGGTTATTATAACCATGCGCACAACCACCTTTTGCATGAGCCTTATCTAAAAGCAGGTTTACCGAATCTTGTGGACCGACCATTGGCGAATTCTGTGAGTAAAGCTCGGCGTTTAGTCGAACTCGCCCGCCGTTACAAGGCACCACTTTTGGTACCTTCGGCGCTTGGGCACAATAACATGGTTGTTCAGGCACGCCAGTTCGTTGAGTCTTCAAAAGTACTGGGTTATCACGCGGCAGTGAGTGCAGAAGACTATCCTACTCACGGAATCCATGGACTCTATATGTTGTGTCGAACTGTGGCTGATGCGTCAAATCCAATTCAAGCGGTTTCTTTTCGTGCACGGCATTGGTACGCTTCACCAGGCTTGTTGACTTATGAGCATCTTGATAAAGAAGGTTGTCCTTTTTTCGGCACACTTCATACCGGAAACTTCGGGATAGGTGCCATGCATATTCACACCGCGTCGGAGGTCCATGGCCGCGACTTTTCACTGGCCACGGGAACGGGAATTCCTTATAGTACAAGGGAATTTTGGGCTCCTACGATTTGGGCGTTTGAGCAGATGGCTCGCACGGGGAAGATGCCTCAGAGTTACGATCAGATCTTGCACAAAAATCGAGCGTACATGGCCGGGTGGAGAAGTATTTTGACCGCAGAAGGAAATCCGGTTCGGCTTGACTCGGTGCCACCTGACTGGGAATCCCCTGTCGAACTTCCTAATCAACCAGGAGACAAGACCTTTACTTTGTTGAAGAGTAGATTTGGTTGAAATAAAGCTTAAGGGAAATTGGAGAAAGTTAAGAAATCGCTCTATGTCATTATCTCATTTGTTTTCTCCCATCAACATCGGATCTCTGGAGATTAAGAACCGCGTAGTTCTCGCACCCATCGATGTGGGTCTGCATGGACCTGAGGGGGAAGTAACTGACCGCTATATCGATTTTCTGGTCGAAAGAGCTCGAGGTGAGACCGGTCTATTGATTACCGAGTTCACCTCGGTATGGCCGGAAAAGCGGGTGATTTCCATTTCGGTCTGGGACGATAAATTCATCCCAGGACTGGCGCGCATAGCCGACGCCGTGCAGCGTGCTGGAGCCAGAATATTCATGCAGATCGCCGCGCTCGGGGGCAAGTCCTATATGGATCCCTTCGCCCCTTCGGCTGTGGCGAGTGAACTCTATAGAGAAATGCCGCGGGAAATGAGTGTCGACGAGATCAAAACGATGATCGAATCCTTTGTGTTTGGAGCCGAGCGCGCCAAGAAAGCCGGTTTCGATGGAGTAGAGTACCATTGTGCCCACTCTTATCTGGGAGGACAGTTCATTTCGCCGCATACCAACCGGCGGGAGGATCAATTCGGAGGTGATTTTGAGCGCCGCATGCGCTTCGGAAAGGAAGTTGTCGAGGGGATCAAGCAGGTTTGTGGAGATGATTTTCCCATCGGCTTTAAATTCAGTGCCCACGAGCATCTCCATGGCGGGGTCAACGACGGCTGCGACGAGGGAGAAGGTGATGACCTACACCTACGGGTTGCTCGCTATATGGAGGATCTGGGAGTGGCTTACTTGCATGTGGCCACGACTTCATCCACCATAATGCAGGTGAAGGGATTTGTGGAGTGCTCCCATCCTTCGGTGCCTCCACTCTATATCAAACCTAACACCTTGGTGGATCTGGCTGAGGAGGTCAAGAGCAACGGTGCGCAGGTGCCCGTTATTGCCACGGGTGCCATCACTGATCCTTTGCATGCAGAGGAGATAATTGCCCAAGGAAGCGCCGATATGGTGGCGCTGGGTCGTTCCCTCATAGCTGATGCGCACTGGGTTAAAAAGGCGCGGGAGGGAAAGAATATCACGCCCTGCATCCGCTGCAATGTCTGTCATACCTTCGTGGTTATAGATCGGGGGGGAGTGCAGTGCACGACCAATCCGGTGGTAGGCCGCGAAAAAATCGTTGCATTCGATCCGGCCAATGTGCCCCAAAAGGTCATAGTGATCGGAGCTGGTCCAGGGGGTCTGGAGGCTGGCTTGCGCGCCCGTCAGATGGGCCACGATGTGGTGGTTTACGAAAAACGGGATCGGATAGGTGGAGAGATGGTTTCGGCCTCAATTCCTGACTTCAAGTGGGATATCAAAAGGTTGCTAAACTACTATCAGCGGGAAGTCGAGCGGATGGAGTTGGATGTTCGCATCGGTACCGAGGTCACCCTGGATCTCCTAAAAGAGGAAAGTCCGGACGCAGTAGTGATGGCTACCGGCGGAGAGGCCATTATCCCGGACGTGCCCGGGATCGAGGGCAGGGGTGTGACGAGTGCCATCGATGCATTGGTCCGTTGGGACGAACTGGATATGGGAGAGCGGGTCGTTGTACTGGGTGCGGGACTGGTGGGCTACGAAACAGCGTGGTTTGCAGCCCAAGAGGGAAGATCGGTGGTCATGGTGTCGCGGCGGCGTGATGAAGACATTATTAAACTTGATGAGCACGGTACCAACTTGGCGTTGCTAATCAAAGGAGTGCGAGATGCAGGCGTTGAGGTGGTTGGGGATCGACAATTACAGTGTATCGAGGAAGGGGGCATAGTCTTGATCGACGGCGATGGTAGAGAAGAGTGGCGCGCGATGGATGGCCTGATTGTTAGTCGGGGGTATAAACCGCGGCGGCAGTTGACCTATCAGATTGAAGCGGCGGGTCTAGGATGCGAGGTCTATGCGGTGGGAGACTGTCTGGAAGTGCGCAATTTTTTTGAGGCGATCAATGAAGCGGCGCACGTGGTACAGGAAAAGCTAGCGTAGCCAGGGAAGATAGTCCTCATACTTCTCTGCGGACCGGAGAATTGGCAGAGTATAAAACCAAATCGTAACCATACAGTTAACTAAATCCACTAATCATAGACAAGACTTAGATATAAGCGGTAAGAATTACCAAGCGGCTGAGAAATTACCCCCTAAAATATCAAGGCGTCCCACTTATTAGGGCATGTACTCCTTTATTTTGACTCAACATTGCCCATTTGGTAAAAGGTATTCCATCTTGTTCTGGTTGGATTCAAAAAAATTGATAAGGTGTGCGCATTAAATATGAACTCGACCTTGATCGTTGATCTTCATTTGGATCTGGCTTGGGATGCGCTCTTCTGGAATAGAGATCTGACACTTACTGCTCACCAAGTACGCGAACAAGAAATTCGAGAGCCTCCTAAGGTTGCTGAAAGCCACACTTGTGGTAAATGCACAACAACCTTTGCCGAACTCAAACGGGGAGGAGTAGGAATTATCCTAAGCACAATTATGTCTCGCATTCAACCTCGTAAGGAGGGAGGTCTGCGAGATGGCATGCGAACACAGGAACAGGCCATGGCCATTGGTCGAAGCCATCTCGCTTATTATCAGACAATGACCAAACGAGGTAATCTTAAATCGGTCCGATCTCTTATGGATCTCGAAGAAGGTATTTGTGCCTGGAATCAACCTCAACCCGAAACACCTATCTACCATATTCTTTCCATGGAAAGCGCTGACCCAATTGAGGATCCGGACGATGTTGTTTTCTGGTGGGATGCAGGCCTTCGAGTAGTGGGGCCAGCCCACTTTGGCCACAACACCTATATACATGGAACCGGAACCGAAGGAGGACTAAAGACACCCGCTCCTGCCCTCTATCAAGCAATGAGAGAAGCTGGCATCATTCTGGATATAACTCATATGGCAGATCAGGCGGTTTGGGAATCTCTAGAGATCTGGGATGGCCCCATCATGGCTTCCCACTGTGTTTCGCGCTCTATTGTGCCCGGACAAAGGCATCTTACCGACGACATGATCCGAGAAATTGTAGCCCGAGATGGTGTCATCGGTTTAGTTTTTTGCCAACACTTCATCGATCCCAAAGTTGCCTGGGAAGAACGCCGGCCCAATGAAAATTATGTATCCCAGTACGGAATGGATGGTCTCATTCCCCACATAGAACACATTGGAAATCTTTCGGGTGGGACACTGAAAAACATCGCTATAGGAACTGATATGGATGGTGGGTTCGGCGCCGAACTGACGCCTATTGATATCGACACAATGGCAGATTTACCAAGCTTCGCCAATGTACTAAAAAAGGCAGGTTACTCTGAGAAAGATATCCGGGGTATCCTCTCAGAAAATGCCATCAATTTTTTTCGCAAAAATTGGAATGACTAGGGCACGGCACCTTGGAAATCAAGATAGTAGATAAGCTCTAGAGAAGGAGTGAAAAGAGTGATCTCTGGCATCGAGCGTTCTTCATTTCCAACCATTAAATAAATATTAATTATATAAATATAATATTTCACTTATGGTATATCTTTGAAATAGAGCAATGATTCTTTTGCAGCTCGCTGTCACCATAACCTTGTGACACACTTTTTTGATGCTTTCGATATCATGATAGTTCTCTTTTCTCTTCTGAAGGATGAATGTAGATGTCTGCAGGGATTTTCTTCTTAGTGGAGGTTTTCTTTGTGACTGGTGTTGATGTTACTGGTTTCCAGTCAAGTGTCAAGCGCTGAGCCTCAGCAAGCTGTTCCTGAGTCATTACGGTTTCCAACTGTTGGCGCCCCTTGACAACCGTATCCTTCATCTCTCCTGTCAGTCTTGGGAAAGCTAAATTTAGCCACATGTATGCAAGTACATAGTCTTTGGGAACTCCCTCGCCTTTGTGGTACATTACCCCCAGAATAGCTTGACCCTGGGCATCCCCTTGCTCAGCTGCTCTCCTAGCCCACTTAACTGCTTCTTTGAAGTCTATGGTGACTCCTTTTCCTAAGTAGTACATTAATGCCAATTCAGTTTGGGCATTGGTATTACCTTGATCAGCAAGACGGAGTATTTCTCCTAAACCAGGACCTTGGGAACAACCACCTGCACCACCAACCACTAGTAGCAGAAAGAAGAAGAGTAGCCTGCGTCGGGTTTTCATTAGTAACCTCAAGCAAACATTAGGTAATGATCAAGTAATCTTAACAGCCGGAAGAATGAAGGACAAACTAAGCTTCCTAAAGGTTATTTAGCAGATGGGGAAATCTTGGAAAAGGAAAAATTGCAAAAGTGTGGCTGTGCCTGAACTACTAAAAAAGATGGTAGTACAAAAATCCAGGATCCCTACTAAAATGATACCTGACCCAAGTAGTCAGCATCTAACTGTGTTGCAAGCATGTCTATTTGTAAAAATATGAACCTTACGAAAATAAACTACAGGCATAGTAGGTAAATTAACCTGATCGAGTCTGGATAAACGTCAGGGCGGACGCGTCTGAGAAAAGAGGTTATAGCTGCCCATTTACTCGACAAAAAACGATTTTCGGTCATTTTCTATCATTGTTAGAAGTTCTTTAGGGAAGTCGAGGCAGAACTTCTTCCTTGAGAAGCTTCATGGAATGGATCCACTCCGCCTTAGGGTCCCACTCGTGGCCCATCACCAAGAGGCCGCCAAAACCGCCCACATCGCTATGGAGCTTTTGGAGCTTAGCGGTGACGTCATCAGGGCTACCGACGACCCATATGTTGTCGACTAGGTACTCCGGAGTCACCTGCCAGTCCGGCATGTCCAGATCAGTTTTCAGAAGGTCTAGCAGTTTGGCTCTGGGCAGGTAGCGCAGAAAATAGTCTCGATAGTCTCTGGCCATGGTTCCGGCAAGTACTCTCTTGCGGGCCTCCTTGGTCGAGTCGGCGACGAAAACATGACGGGAAATACGCCACTTCGAGAGGTCGGCGACTCTTCCTGTCTTAACAGCTCCCTCTTCGAAGGCTTCCCGGTGGGATTGGAGAATCCGCGTCGGTACGATGCAGATACTCATGGGAATCCAACCACGCTCGCCGGCCTGAGTAAGTGTTCCGGACTTGACACTCACCCCAGCCACCCCGATTGGAGGGTGCGGCTTTTGGTAGGGTTGTAAGTGAAAGCGCTGGCCGATTACATCATCTATGTCCGGTATGGTGAAGTGCCAGTACTTGCTCTTGTACACTCCAGGACGGGGATCCTGCCACAATTGGAGCACGAGCTCGATCGCGTCGCGAGTCATGGCTCTATGCTCGCCCATTTTCGGGTCGAAACCAAAGACCTTGAGGTCTCCCGGAAAGCCGCCCGATCCGACACCCCAGTAGAAGCGTCCGTGGCACATGTGGTCTAGTTGGGCGATGCGACAAGCGAGTGTGAAAGGGTTGTGGTTCGGCATGCAGTTGACGCCGATACCCAAGATGAGGTTTTTTGTCTGATTGGCAGCGCTGGCAACGAGGAGATCTGGGGCGGGCACGTTTTCCCAGACACTAGTGAAGTGCTCACCGATCCATGCCTCATGATATCCGAGCTCGTCCACCGTGAAAATTTGCTCAAGATCATTATCTAGTCCCTGTGTATAGTCTGAGCCCGGCGGGTGCAGGGGCATCATAAATAATCCAAGTTTCATATTGTTTTTGAGATTACTAGAGTTCTTATGGGGTGTCCATGCCAAGAAGGATATATTACAAATTCGGATTGAGCGCGAATCAACTCATCCGAAACAGGATAGCGGCTGTTGCCAAGCCCGTCGTTTCTACTATTTTCAGGTAATCAAGGACCTCACTTTTAGGATTAGAAATCCTGGGTTCTTAGGCTCGTGTGGGTTCGAGTTCCATCTAGGTACTATTAATTTTAGAGAACTTGCGTAGAGTGAGGTAGTCAAAGCGTATTTAACCTAGAGAAGAAACTAGGATCTAATGGAACAATTGTCACACTAGATTCGCCTCTCCGGAGAGACAACCAACCATATGACAGATCTCTTTTGGCACCCCCACAAGAATTAGGTTTCGTAATCAGGTATTCCTAAGGCCAGGGGAAAGATATCCTAAACAGTTTTTCTCTTCCTGGCTCTTCTGAGCCTATGCCATCTCCATTACTCGTGCCGAGATAAATAGAACCATCTGGGCCCTCAGCTAAAGCCCGAAGCCGGCCATATTTATTGACTAACAACCGCTTTAAATCGATTACTTTGCCTGGGACGGTTGGGCTAAGAATTGCCCGGTAGAGTGTCATTCCTTTTAATCCCGTAAACAACATAGAATCTCTCAAATAGCCTTGGGTAACGATGATAGCTCCTGCGGGTGCCCAAGTTTCGTTATCGCCACTATGTAAAGCAGGGGTACGCATTTCAGGGAGAGAGTTATCGCCGACAATCTCAGGCCAACCATAGTTCTCTCCAGCCTGAATATAGTTCAACTCGTCACGGTAAGCAGGGCCGTGCTCTATTGAATAGAGATGCTCAGTCCTGGGCTGCCATGCGAGCCCTTGAGGATTACGATGCCCATAAGAATAAATTGGAGAACCTGGAAATGGATTGTCGTCAGGAATCGTCCCGTCAGGGTTTAGCCGAAGTATCTTTCCTGCCAAGTGAGATAAGTCTTGGGAAACATCAGGATGTCCCAGGTCTCCTGTTGTCCAGTAAAGCTTGCCATCCGGGCCAAATTTGACACAGCCACCGTAATGGCTCTCTCCGTTGGGGAGGCTATGTTCAAGGAGCACAGAATCAAATATTCCGGTTCCATCGGGTTGCTCTCTTAGACGAGCCAAACGATTCATTACTTTACCATTTGGTAGCTTTTGAGTGTAGGCAACATAAGCAAAATGGTTCTCGGCGAAAAGAGGATGTAGAGCTAGTCCAAACAATCCACCGGATGGATCCGAAGTTTGTGAAACGCGAAGTGTTAGCCAGGGTTTGCTGAGTAAATGACCGTTCTGGATGATTCGAATACGTCCAGGTCTTTCTGTGAAAAACACCCGACCATCTGGTGAAAAATCTATTCCCCAAGGCACGAATAGATCTTCGGAAATTAGCTCAATTGAAGCCGATTCCATGAGATTCAAAGACAGATTGCTCCCGTCCTGAGGAACTATCTTTTCCCGATGGTTTGATTCGGAGCATGAGAATATTGTAAGTGTCAGAAAACCGACAATTACCGTTGATAGCCAAGATCTTTTATGACAAAGAACTCGTTCATTCTTCATTTTATGCACCGACTTTACGTCCCAAGAGATTAATTCTCTTACAAAATTACACAAAACTCCGTACATTACCAAAGCTCAATGCGAGATGCTTGACCAGAAAGCATTGTATGCTTTCATGACTGAAATCAGGCCTTAGAGTATTGTAGAAAAGAGCCAGATTTATTTTTATCAAAAAATAACAAGCCCTAAAAAAGGAAATCAACTAAAGTATGTAAATAAATTGTTAACTTCCATTTTTTTCTAATTCTTCTTCTATATTGAAATGGGGAGCATATGACAATTTGGGGTTCATGATGAAATTTATTCGACTTAAAGTGGCACTTCTTACAGTGTTTAGCGTTGTGTCCATTCTTTATCCGGGTGGTGCAAAAAGATTGGAAGCCCTCGAAATAGGTCATCATAATGCCGAACTACTTCCCAAGGGTAAGGAAGCCGACGGGATTGTGGGAGATTTTCTTTTGCGAAACGGAAAGATCCAGGTCCTTATTGCTGGAAATTTACCCCACCGTCGGGCCAATATGATGCATGAATGGGAATTTCCCATTCCAGGTGCTCTGCTAGATCTCGATTTTTGTGGCGCTGACAACGACCAGATAACGTCTTTTCGGCCTGGGCATCTAGGAGGGGATGTTAGTTACGTGCGGGTAGTTAGCGACGTAAGTAATGGGGCGGCCTCA
>CAZMUJ010000003.1:0-20481 GCA_964569605.1 uncultured Acidobacteriota bacterium | reverse complement strand
CAAAAACATTTTTATTATGGTTGCTGTTTTTGTGTCGGTGATTCTTGTCTGGAATTTTTTAAATTCGGTTCAGAATGGAAGCCCAGACGAAAAAACTTATAGTGAGTTTGCCGTACTTATGGACCAGGGAATCATCAAGGAAACTATCATAACCCAGTCGGGTCAGGTGACTGGCAAGTATCTTCCTGAGGATGCTGAGTCTGTCCGTGACTTTAAAGCTGTAATTCCAAGAGATGGAATTGAGACAATAGCTACCCATTTGAGCGATAATGGGATAGCCGTTGAAATTAAGAGTGACGAGCAGAATAATTGGTTTTATGTCCTGCTCAGTTCAGGCCTGCCCATTCTCCTCTTTATTGGGTTCTGGATCTTTATAATGCGTCAGATGCAGGCTGGTGGAAATCGGGCTCTTTCCTTTGGCAAGAGCCGTGCAAAGCTCTCAACCGATCAACATAAGAAAGTTACCTTTGAAGATGTAGCTGGGGTTGAAGAAGCCAAGGAAGAGTTGGAAGAAATCGTCGAATTTCTGAGTGAGCCCAGGAAGTTTCAGAAGCTGGGCGGTCGTATTCCCAAGGGTGTGTTGGTAATGGGTCCTCCTGGAACTGGTAAGACTTTACTGGCACGGGCAATTGCAGGTGAAGCCGATGTTCCCTTTTTTACCATTAGTGGATCAGATTTTGTTGAAATGTTTGTAGGGGTTGGTGCTAGCCGCGTGCGGGATCTTTTTGAACAGGGAAAAAAGAATGCACCGTGCATTGTATTCATTGATGAAATTGATGCTGTGGGCCGTCATCGGGGTGCTGGTCTGGGTGGTGGTCATGATGAGCGGGAGCAGACCTTAAATCAGTTGCTTGTCGAAATGGATGGATTCGAATCTAATGAAGGAGTTATTCTCATTGCTGCTACCAACCGCCCAGATGTTCTAGATCCGGCACTACTCAGACCGGGACGATTCGATAGACAAGTTGTAGTCTCGTTGCCGGACATAAGAGGCCGTCAAGGAATTATCAAAGTCCATACGCGCAATATCCCCCTTGGGGATGACGTTGATATTCCTGTTCTGGCAAGAGGCACACCAGGTTTTTCAGGGGCACAGCTAGAAAACCTGGTTAATGAAGCAGCTCTTAATGCCGCTCGTTTTGACCGGGCTGTCGTTACAATGAATGATTTCGAAGAGTCCAAGGACAAAGTTTTAATGGGGAAGGAACGGCGCTCCATGGTCATGAATGAAAAGGATAAACAGAACACTGCTTACCATGAGGCTGGCCACGCTTTGGCGGCATACTTTCTTCCTGAAGCTGACCCTCTTCATAAGGTTACGATTATTCCGCGTGGAAGAGCTTTGGGTGTCACCATGCAGTTACCAAAAGAAGACAAGTACAATTACACAAGAGAGTACATGCTAGCTACGATTACCATTTTATTGGCTGGAAGGGCAGCGGAAGAGATCTTTTTAGGTAATACAACGACTGGGGCCTCCAACGATATGGAACGAACAACCGATCTTGCGCGGAAAATGGTCTGTGAGTGGGGAATGAGCAAATTAGGCCCCTTGACTTTTGGTAAAAATGAAGAGCAGATTTTTTTGGGTCGAGAAATCTCTAGACATCAATATTATAGTGAGAGCACAGCCATAAAAATTGATGAAGAACTCAAACGAATTATTTCTGATTGTGATCAGAAAACACGAAATATTTTAAAAGAAAACCGCAAAGCATTAATTCGTTTGGCCCAGGCACTACTCGAGTACGAGACCCTCGAGTCAAATGAGGTCGAGGCAATTATCAAAGGCGAAACCATCCGCCAGGCTGAGAAACAGGGAGAACCACCTAAATCCTCTCCTGATTCGAATCAAAAAGAAATCAAAGAGGATGCAAAACAAGTAGGTCCCATGGTTAATCCAAGCGAAAGACCTGCTACGGCCTAGTTGAAACTACTCTTAAAAATAGCCATTACTTGGGCTTTGTGTATCAATACGAACGAATTTGGTATTTTAATTTTGGGCTTCTCAGGACCAAAGGATATGGTCGCTAATCCTTTTCAAAGTTTGGTTAAAAATCCGTGAATTGTTTGCCCAGGCCGGTCTTTCGGTTTCGGATCCGAGACAAGGAACTCTTGCTTGGAGCTCGGACACAGATCATGGGGGTCGTAAATGTTACGCCAGATTCGTTTTCGGGCGATGGTTTTTCCAATGAACCAGAAAAGGCGGTACAGTACGCTTTAAAGTTGATCGAGGATGGTGCGGACATTCTTGATATAGGTGGAGAATCTACGAGACCAGGAGCTCAAGCAGTATCAGCGGAAGAAGAACTCGAACGGATTTTGCCGGTAGTTGAAGAAATTCGTAGGAATACTCAGATACCGATCTCTGTGGACACATATAAAGCTCCGGTAGCTAGCGCCGTGATTAATGCTGGGGCTGATATTGTAAACGATGTCAGTTCTCTTCGTTTTGATCCAGATATCTGTCAGGTGGTGAGCAAAAGTAGAGCGGGACTAATATTAATGCATATGCGTGGCACGCCGAAAAACATGCAGAAAATCCCCTCCTCTCTCGAGATAATAATTGAGATTCGAAACGAATTTAAACGTGCAGTTAGTCAGGCCAAAATAGGGGGGGTGGCGAGTGATAGAATTATTGTTGATCCAGGAATTGGTTTTGGAAAGACAGTGAAAAATAATTTGAAAATTCTAAATCAGCTTTCTCAATTCCAGGAACTAGGATTTCCGGTTCTAATAGGGACCTCCCGTAAAAGTTTCATCGGAGAGATCCTTGGAACCGGAGTTTCTGATCGAGTTTTTGGAACAGCGGCCTCCGTTGCGGTGTCTGTTGTAGGAGGTGCTCACATTGTTCGTGTTCACGATGTTAGGGAAATGCGCCAGGTTGTAGATGTCATTGATTCTATTCGGTGTGAGATGCATTAATGGGAAATCTGATCTCAACTGTTTTAAGTTTTGGCATCAGGGACCTGATTGATATTACGGTAATAGCCTTCATTATTTATCAGGCTCTGAGGCTGATCAGAGGGACTAGAGCTTGGCAGATGACTTTTGGAGTGTTGGCACTGGTGGTTTTTTACTACACAACCCGTCTTTTAGATCTCCGTGCAGCCCAGGTGTTTTTAGAAACTTGTTTTCCTTATTTTATTTTTTCACTAGTAGTGGTGTTCCAGTCTGAGATCCGTCGCGCTTTAGCAAAGATTGGAAAGGCAGGGATTTTTTCCGATGTTAGGGGACGAAACCGAGAATCTGGGTTGGAAGATGTGGTCATGGCTTGCACAACTTTGAGTAAGGAAGGGATTGGAGCTCTGATCGTTTTCGAGAGAGAGATTGGACTAAAAAACTATATCGATTCAGGTACCCGACTTGATGCAAGGCTCAACTATGATCTTATGGTGACACTCTTTAATCCTAGGAGTCCGCTTCACGATGGAGCTGTGGTTCTTCACAATGATCGGATTCTGGCTGCGGGGTGCATCCTTCCATTGACCACAGATCCATATCTGAGTAGGGAGTTGGGGACCCGACATCGAGCAGCTATTGGCATTACTGAGGAAACAGATGCTGTATGTGTGGTGGTTTCAGAGGAAACAGGGAAAATCTCAACAACTCAAAGAGGTGAAGTAAAGCTAGGTTTAGATGATTCTCAATTACTTAGTTTTTTAAAGGCTTTCATGGAAATAGAGCACTGATATACAAAGAGGTTATCTTGGGGATTTTAGAACAATTAAAAACATTGTCAGGGCTCATTGATCCTTCTCTTAACAACTCAGTCCTTAAGATTCTTGCGGTGTTACTTGCTGTGCTTCTTTGGATTCAGGTAGCGAGTCAAGAAACCGTACAAATGACAGTTTCTGCTAATGTTGAATTTTTAGATATGCCAACAGATCTTGAAATTTTTAATGATTACCCGAAGGCAGTTGAAGTGCTTCTGAAAACTAACCGGCCGAGTCTTTTGGAAAATGATCGTTTAAGCGTGATGATTGATATGCAGGATGCAGCGGCTGGGACTGCAGTAATCCATTTGAACGAAGCTAATATTCGGGGAGAGAGAAGTGCCGAAATTGTTAGCGTTACCCCATCTCGATTACGCTTGTTGCTTGAAAAAACATACATTAAGGAAGTGGAAGTTAAGGCTACTCTTGAGGGGGTTCCAGCGGAGGGATATCAGGTCTCAGAAGTCCAAATTGCTCCTTCAAAAGTCCCTCTCTCAGGCCCTCAATCGAAGATGGAAAAAGTTACAATGGCAGTAACCGAACCGATTTCAATTAACAATCTTTCCGATATTTTGACAGTTCAGGTTGCCTTGGATCTGGAAGACCCACAACTTCGTTTTAGAAGCACCGACCGTGTTAAAGTTATTGTTGTAATTGAAGAAGAGAGAAAAAATGTTGTTATCCGTGGAGTTCCAATTACAATTTTTCCGGAGGGAGTTTCCTCACATCTACGGGACACAAAAGTGACTTTGAAGGGAACAGTTCCAGTGTCCTATGACAAAAGACTGGATTCTGCACTTTTTAGTGTGAGCATTGATATTCAAAATGTGACGCCTGGCACAAAAGAGTATAAACTTCTGCCGAAAGTTAAGATTCCTGATGAATACCTGGAAATTTTTAGGCTGACTGGTATAACTCCTGAGAAAGTTGTAGTTCGAAGGATTAGTTAGAAAATCAACTAAATGATTTCTCGATTGTTCTCAGATAAGATTAAGCCCAGTTCAAACATTGGTCCAATTCTGGCAGAATTTAAAAAAACGAAGAAAAAATCTGTAATGACTAATGGATGTTTTGATTTGATCCATCCAGGTCATATCCGATATTTAAAGAAGGCCAGGAGCTATGGAGATCTGTTGCTAGTGGCTCTAAATAGTGACTCATCGGTTAACCGAATGAAAGGGCCTGGCCGCCCGATTTTTTCTTTGCAGGAGCGTTGCGAAATTATAGCTTCATTGGAATGTGTTGATCTTGTGACTTCTTTTCGAGAAAAAACACCGGCCAGTCTTATTCGAAAATTGCTTCCAGATGTTTTGATCAAGGGTGGAGACTGGCCACTTGATAAGATCGTGGGGAAGACCGAAGTGGAGCAGAATGGAGGTAAAGTCATCTCTGTTCCTTTTGAAGAAGGCTACTCTACTACCAATTTAATTGAAAAAATCCGTAACTCATCTTTCTAACATCCTTTGTTTGAACTCATTAGGGATAAAATTGCAGATCGAGCTTTTATCGATGGCGTGGAAGGTGTAACCACATCCTTAGCAATTTCAGCACTTGGACTACAAGATCGATCAATTTTTCTCTGGATATGTAACAGCAACCGGCAGCTTGAAGCAACTGCAAGCGATCTGACATTTTTCACAGATGGTCTCCATCCGGTGGTAACGATTCCAGGGTTTGAAGCCGATCCATATCGAGGGTTGTCTTCGCACCCTTCTATTGGCCAAGCACGAGCAGAGGGCCTCAGACGTGTTCTGGATCTACAAAGGGGATTTGTTGTAACAACCCTACATTCACTTATTTCCAGGTTGCCAAGCCCGACATTATTTCGACAGTTTGAAAAGTGCCTGATGGTTGGAAAAACGTGTCCCTTGAGGGGAATAACCTCGTATCTTCAGCAAGCCGGCTATATTCGAGAAGAAACAGTGAGTCAAAAAGGGGAGTATTCTAAGCGTGGTGGTATTGTGGACATCTTTTCGCCTTTGCAAAGGCAGCCATTTAGAGTAGAGTTTTTTGGGGACGAGATCGACTCGATCCGACTTTTCGATCCTAGCTCTCAGCGATCCATCAAACTTCTAAATAAATGTAAAATTTCCCCCATTCGAGAACAACCGGTTTCTGAAGAAGACCTGGGAAAATGGAGCAAAATCGCACCTGATTTTTGGAAGGAATCTCGATTTGCCCCGGATCTTGAGGAGAAACTTCAGTTTACTGAAAGAGGAGAAGTATTCAGTGGGTACGAATACCTACTTCCGTTAGTTTGGAACAATCGATCCAGTTTATTTGATTTTCTGGCGGGGGGAACTCGTTCCCACCTTTCGATTGTTCTCTCTAATGCAGATTCACTAATGAATCAAGCAGGCCATGATAAGGAGTCTTATAGAAAGAGCTACGAGAAACGATGGGAAGCTGGTGAATTGGTTTTACGACCCCAGCAACTATTTTTTGATTTGCACAGGCTATTGAGACAGCAGGAGAGTGGTGGGGCTAATTTAATTCGCACTTATGATTTTCATGAAATTTCAAGAGACAGTGTTCATTTCGACTTTCTCCCCCCCCCAAAACTCCATGGGCGCTTCAATAAACTCACTGAGGAAATGGAATCTATTTCCGGGCGGAAAAACTGCTATGTGTTTGTAGCCAAAACCCGGGTTGTGGTGAAGAAGCTTGTAGATATCTTCCGCCAATACGGAATTGAGTTGAAATCTGCGGAGAATTTTTGGGAAGCACTTAGCCAGAAAAGAAGTGTATGTCAAGGACAACTGTCTGCTGGGTTTTCGAGTAAGGAATTTCGCCTAAAAGTGTTCGTTGCGGAAGAGCTATTTGCAGAATTACCTGCGAGACAGCGAGAAAGGAGCAAGAGTTGGAGTGCAACTGCCGTTTTCCGTTCTGATTTTCAAGATCTCAAGCCAGGGAATCTAGTGGTTCACATTGAGCACGGTATTGGCCGATTTGTAGGATTAAAAAATATTAGCGTGGAGGGACTCAATAGGGAGTTTATTGAGCTAAGTTATCTTGGAAAATCTAGCTTGTTTGTTCCTGCTGATCGTGTTGATTTGTTGCAAAAGTACAGCACAATAGAGGACAAACATGTCAGCCTTGATCGGCTTGGGGGTACTACATGGAAGCAAACCAAGAAAAAAATCAAAAAATCACTGCGCGAAATGGCTGGAGAACTTCTTAAATTATATGCAAGACGTGAGTTAGTGCAGGGCCATTGCTTTTCTGGTGATGATTCACTAATGCAAGAATTTGAGGCGTCCTTTGAATACGAAGAAACCCCTGACCAGCTTGTAGCTATTAACGAGCTGAAAAAGGATATGGAATCGAGGCACCCTATGGATCGTCTTATCTGTGGTGATGTAGGGTATGGAAAGACTGAAATTGCAATGAGAGCTGCTTTCAAGTCTGTTAATGATGGGTTTCAAGTAGCCGTGTTGGCTCCCACCACAATTTTGGCCTCTCAACATTACAATACCTTTAAAAAAAGGTTTTCTGCATTTCCTGTGTGTGTCGAGATGTTAAGCAGGTTTTGTTCTCGGAAAGATAGCAAGAGGATATTAGTGGAATGCAAGGAAGGAATTTCTGACATCATCATAGGTACCCACCGCCTACTATCTCGAGATGTGAATTTTAGAAAACTAGGACTTCTTATTATCGATGAAGAACAACGATTCGGAGTATCCCAGAAAGAGAAGATCAAAAGCATGCGAACCCAGGTTGATGTTCTTTCGCTCACAGCAACACCGATTCCCAGAACTCTTCATTTGTCGATTCTTGGCTTGCGTGATCTTTCTGTTATTGAAACCCCTCCCAAAAACCGTCTTTCTATTCAGACAGTAGTTGTGGCTTTTTCTGACAAGATCATTCGTAGTGCGATTGATTTGGAATTGAAGCGAAAAGGTCAAGTGTTTTTTGTACACAATTCAGTAGAAACTATCTATTCAATGGCAAACTTAGTAAGTAAAGCTGTTCCTAAGGCACGTGTGGGGGTTGCTCACGGACAGCTACAGGAAAAGGAACTCGAGAAAGTAATGCTTAAGTTTGTTAACCATGAGTTCGATGTTCTCGTCTGCACAACTATAATAGAAAATGGCTTGGACATTCCTAGAGCTAACACATTGATTGTAAATCGAGCTGACCACTTTGGCTTGTCACAACTATACCAATTAAGAGGTCGAGTCGGAAGATCGCACCGACGAGCTTATGCGTATCTCCTTATCCCTTCAAGAGAAGTCATCAACACAATAGCGCGAAAAAGACTAGCTGCGATACGAGAGTTTAGTGATTTGGGGGCAGGATTCCGTATTGCTGCCCATGACTTAGAGCTTCGAGGTGCTGGAAATCTTTTAGGGGCTGAACAGCATGGTCATATCAACGCAGTTGGATTTGATCTTTATACCAAGCTTTTGAGCCAGACCGTCTCTGAGTTGCGCGGGGAACCTTGGCTAGAAAATTGGCAGGTATCGGTTGATATCGGACTAGACATACAGATTCCAATTCAATACATTGAGGACGCAACACTGAGATTGTGGCTTTACAAAAAGGCTGCTGGCATTACAGATGAAATGTCTGTGAAAACCTTGCAATTTGAGGTGAAGGATCGATTTGGAAAGTATCCACAATCTGTCGAAAACCTTTTTGAATATGCCCGTTTGAGGATAAAAGCGAGGCAGCTCGGTGTTTCCTCAATCAGAAGGATAGGAGATCACTTTCACATTCAATGTCGAAATGATTCTCCAATAGATCTTAAAAAGCTCGTGGATATATTACAGAACCATCAAGATATAAATCTATCACCTCAAGGGGTCCTAGTCAGGTTGATTCAGGCTCAACAGCCAGGTGAAATTGTTGTGGAACTATGGCAGTTTCTCAATCAAATCCCTGTGTTAGAATAAAGAGTCTCCGGGAAACCGGGAAGTTTTCGATGCCAAAGGCTGGTTTTTCCTTTAACAATGAGCCATTTTTCGCCTGCCCTGTATCTCATAGGTTTTTTTTTGGTAGTTTTAGGATTGGCTTGTCAGCGGCCCTTGGAAATAGATCCCAAACTTGTCGAGGAGGAAGAGATAATTGCCAGAGTTGACGGAAATCTAATATACCGAAGTGATTTCTCGGAGTACCTGAAGCTGTCACAATATGAAATTGATTCGGAGGGAAGGGTCAACAGTTTCCAGCATTTCATGGTACAACTGATTTTGTTTTACAAAGCAAAACAGGAAGGTTACAAGTTACCAAAGAATCTAATTGATGAGCCTTTAGTAATAAAGGATAACAATGATGAAGACTCGGCGGTGGCACAGAAGTGGAGTCAAAGGTTTTTGGTGGTCCAGAACTATTTACACTCTTCTCTTGAAAGTGAAAAACAGATAACAATGAGAGATCTCATACGTTACTATTCTGGGCATGAAAAAGAGTTTCTAGCAAATGAACAACTTCGTATTCTAGAAATTTTGGTAAAAGACCTTGTTCAAGCAGAAGATCTTCGTGAACAATTGGAAAAAGGTGATTTTGTAGTTTTTCGTGACTTGGCCAAAAAACATTCAGTGGGAATCCATAAGAACGGTGAACTGGGCGTGTTTGAAAGAGGGCAGTTGCCTGCTTTCTTCGAAACATTCATTTTCAAGTTAAATGTGGGAGAAATCAGTCCGATTATTGCTTCCCAGTTCGGTTACCACATTTTTATGGTGGAGGAACGTACTCCCAAGCATTATCAAAAGTTCTATGAGGTGCAGGAGAAAATTTTCAACTTAATGCTTGCCGACAAAGAACGATTGTCGTTGCAGGACTTTGTAAGAGATCGAATTAAAGAGTCTGCTATAGAGATTCTAGATGGGCAGCTCGAAATTGTTTGGAGAAGTCGTAATGCTATGCTCGGTTAATAATGAAGGTGCTCGACGCTCTATCCTAGAGTTATTGAAAGGGCTAGTTTTGGTTTTTGTTTCATTGTCTTTAGGACTGTTTTTGTTCGGCCAGGACTCGACAGACGAAGTGGTCCTAGATGAGATAGTTGCGAGAGTCAATCAAGATGTAGTTACTAAGACTGAACTTGATGAGAGTCTGCGCTTGTTGGAAGTGGATCTGCGTGGAGAAATCAGGGATAAAGATCGATTTGAGCAGGTTTATAAGAAGCTAAAACGAAAACGCTTACAGGAGTTGATAGAAACCAAGCTTATGCTTCAGAAAGCTAATGATATTGGTCTTGCTTTGGAGGTAGATAGAGATGTAGAGCTCTATCTCCAGAATCTCATGGACGAGAACAACATGCCTAGTCTTCAGGTTTTAGGCCAAGCACTACAGCAGAGGGGGAGCAATCTTCAGAGTCTTCGTAATAATGTTCGCGAGCGTATGATTGTTCAAACTCTTCAGAACCAAGTTGTCTACAGTCGTATCACTCTTCTGACATCAGAAATTGAAGCATATTATCAAGACCATCAGGAAGATTATTCCAACCCTCCTCAGGTCACACTTTCCGAAATAGCAATTCTCTATGAAGACAAGTCAGCAAAGGAAGCTAGGGATCGGGCCCAGCAAGTATTAAAGATGCTTCAGGAGGGTAACTCCTTCGAGGTAGTGGCAACGGAGCATTCTGAGGGTGCTACTGCTAGTCGCGGTGGTGATATTGGTCCATTTCAGAAGGGAATACTGGCTGAGAACTTGGAGCGAATTGTATTTGAACTGGAAATTGGACAGACTACGGGACTAATAGAGCATGAATGGGGGATTCAGATTATAAAAGTTACCGGAAAGAAAATGACTCAGGCTAAGCCCTTGGAAGAGGTGCGTTCAGAAATTCAGATGCGCCTTTATGAAGCAAAGGCAACTCCAGAGCTCGATAAGTATCTTAAGAGCTTGATTAAAGACAGTTTTATTTTTGTCTCTACTAAATACCGTGATCAGTTTGATCTTGAAGAAGGTATATAGTAACGGGCAGATCTAAGGTTATAAGAGTTCGACTTCCAGATCTCTGGTTAGATTACCATTTTGCCCATCTGGGCCAGTCAATCTCAATACAGGGCTATCTGGAATACCTGGAGATTGAAGAAAAGGTTTTAGTAATCTTAAGCGCCCATGGCAGTAGGAATTGGCAAATTCCTGTACTAGAAAATTAAGGACTTCCCTACGTTTTACCTTGGGAGCATAGTAATATGCTTTGCCCTGTTTTCTGCGCCTTACACTGCCTTTGCGACGCATTTTGTCTAGCAAGGTCATAACTGTTGTATAGGCAAGATTTCGGCGTGGGGACAATTTTTGTTGTACTACACTTACAGGGAGATCCTCGGTGTGATCCCAGAGTACTTCGATGATGGCAAACTCAGCAGGTGTAACCCAACGCGGATCCTTCATTAAAAGTTACTATAGCGACTGTCCCCGACTCTTCTTAGATTACATGATTTTTTTAAGCATAGTTTGAAGTGCTAAAGATATTAATCGTTAAAAGTTGTGTGTTGATTCTATTTCAAACCTACTCCAACTTGTATCTAGAGACACTATGAAATAGGATCCACCCTCACGGGGCACACTTTCAGCTCAGCCGTGTCCGTGATAGGGTCATAGCCCGATCCTGTAAGCATATTTACGGGAACCTCGCTAAAACTAAAAGTTGTGAATACTGTTCCCCGCGGAGAGCGGCGGGTAGCACTTGCTTTGATTCTTATAGATCCTCTGGGGCTGGACATTAGGCACCAATCATTATTGGTAAGTCCCCATTCCTTGATATCATCCGGATGAATTTCTAGCCGTTCCTCAGAGAGCAAATAATCGATTCCCTCGGCTCGTCCGGTCTGGGTCCTAGTGTGATAAGACTCTAGTCGTCGTCCAGTTGTAAGCCAGACAGGAAATTCATCATTGATGGTTTCTGCTGGGTCGCGATAGGAGATTAGCTTGAAGACCCCACGGCCATTTCTGAACTTGTCTTTGTGAAGCATTGGTGTGCCAGGATGTCCCTCATAGGGCACTGGCCAATGGTATTTACCCTGGTCGATTTTCTCCCAGTTTAGACCGGCATAAATAGGCGAGAGGCTACACAATTCGTTGAAAACGTCCTTTGCTGACTCAAACTCGAAACCGTCTATGCCCATACGCTTTGCAATCTGAGCTATGATCCACCAATCGGGTCGGGCCTTGCCAGGTGGCGATATGGCCTTTCGTACTCGCTGTATCCGTCGCTCGGTGTTGGTAAAGGTTCCATCTGTCTCAGCCCAACTAGTTGCTGGGAAAACAACGTCTGCTAGTTGTGCTGTTTCAGTGAGAAAAATATCAATAACTACTAGATGGTCAAGACTACGAAGGGCATGCTCACAATGCTCCATGTTGGGATCTGAAACAAGTGTGTTCTCTCCGTCAATTAACATGGCATGGATCTGTTCACCGGCTAGTTCCAAAGCTCGAACTTTAGTGATGTCTCTTCCTAGGTCAACTTCAGTTCCGTAGGCTGCCTTAAACTTGGCCTGATTTTTTGGGTCAATTACAGGTTGAAATCCTGGATAGTTATTGGGGATGGCACCACTATCTCCTGCTCCCTGTATGTTGTTTTGACCTCGCATGGGATTGATTCCAGTCCCTTCCCGACCTAGATTTCCAGTCATAAGAGCAAGGTTGCAGAGGGCCTGGACATTTTCAACTCCACAAATGTGTTCTGTTATTCCAAGGGTGTAGTAAATTGCCGCTTTTTCTGCCTTGCCGTATAAAAGTGCTGCGGTTTCAATGTCTTGGGCTGTAACACCTGTAATGGCTTCCGCCCATTGGGGGGGGAATTCTTTAATGTGTTCAAGAAAATCTTCACCTCCTGTTGTTCTATTCTCCATGAACTGTTCGTCAATAAGTCCCTCACGAGCAATAACATGAGCCATTGCGAGTAAAAGTGCTGAATCGGAACCAACTCTAATTTGGAGAAAAACATCCGACATTTTTGCCAGCACAATACGTCTTGGATCAGCTACAATTAGACGAGCTCCCCTTGCAATCGCCCTCTTTAGACGTGTCGCAGCAACGGGGTGACACTCTGTCATATTGGTTCCTATACAGAAGATAACATCGGGTTTTTCCATATCAGCTAGGGGATTAGACATTGCACCCCGACCGATAGTGGCGGCCAGACCGGCCACCGTGGGTGCGTGTCAGGCACGGCTGCAATTGTCTATATAGTTAGTTCCAAAGCTAGCCCGAATGAATCTCTGCATCATGTAATCGGCTTCTCCAGGGGTACGTCCTGATGCAATTCCATAAATTGCGTGGCGACCATGCTTCTCTAGCACTTTCTGGAAACCATCAGCTGCCCGGTCAAGGGCATCATCCCAAGTGGCCTCTTTCAATTTTCCTTTGTCGTCTCGGATCCAAGGGGAATTGAGGCGTTCCGGATGTTGGACAAAATCATAAGCGAATTGGCCTTTGATACACAGAGCTCCTTCATTAGCCGGACCGTCCATGGCTGGATGAATTCCAACCAGCTTATCTCCTTTTGTCAAGAGATCCACAGAGCAGCCAACTCCACAATAAGGACAGGTACTTCGAGTTTTATTGATTTTTTCTGGCAGTGTGGCGTTTTTTAAAGCTTTTTTGTCTGCGAGCGCTCCAGTGGGACAAGTTTGTACGCACTGGCCACAAAAGGTGCAGTCCGAATCTTTCAGAAGGCTATCAAATTCAGTTGCGATTTGGGTCTTAAATCCACGGTTAATGATTGAAATAGCATAATCTCCCTCTTGTTCCGCACAGACCCGAACACAGCGGTAACAAGAGATACATTGTTCGTAGTCACGCAATATAAAGGGATTGTCATCTTGTTTGGATTTCCCAGAAATAATTCCTGCAAATCGATCATTTTGGACTCCATAGAGATCAGTCAATACCTTCAGTTCTTGTGAGGCAAAACCACTGAGAGGATCGACCTGGCTTTCTCGATTTTCACTGGCCACCATTTGAAGTAGAGTTTTTCGGCTTTTTTCGAGTTTTGGTGTTCGCGTTTGAATGACCATTCCTGCAATTGCCATAGTAGTACAGGACGCGACCGGTTTACCGAAACCCTCAATTTCTACGACACAGAGCCGGCAGCCCCCAAAAGGTTCTAGTCTTGGGTCGTAACACAGTGTTGGAATCTGTGCCTGGTTTCGGGAAGCTATTTCATAAACTGTTTCTCCTGGCTTAAACGGAACCTCAGTTTCATCAATGGTTATGAAGTCCGAGTTGTTTTTCAAATCTGACCTTATATCCATATAGCTATTTCCCTATCCTATCCTGAATGTTTGAGGTGTCGATCGATTTGGTCCGGAAAATATTTCAAGAGGCTGTCACTTACAAGTGGAGCGGCAACACCAAGTCCACAGGCACTTAACTCTTTCATTGTTGTACCTAGATCCGTGACCTCAGTCGCCCACATTTCCAACTCTTTAGGGCCGGCTTCTCCTGAAAGACGTTCCGTGAGACGGCGAGTACCAATTCGACAGGGAAAGCACTTTCCACAAGACTCTTCCTCAAAAAAACTCATAGCATTATGGGCTACCTTTACCATATCACGGCTGGAATCAAAGACCATGATTCCGCCAGCCCCCAAGAATGACCCGCATTTTCGAATGCTAGACTCATCGAGAGTAACATTTAGATCCTCTCCTGCTAGAAATCCCCCTGATAGGCCTGCCATAGTAACTGCCTGAATGTCTCTGTCAGTGAAAGGCCCTCCAGCCCAGTCATAGATGAGGGTTTTTAAAGACAGTCCAAGAGGTATCTCGTAGTTGCCCGGTGTCTTAATATCACCTGATAAGCTGATCACTTTGGTTCCACTCTGGCCATTTAATCCGAGTTTTCGGTACCATTCGGACCCTTTTATTAGAATAGGAGGGACGGAAGCTAGAGTTTCTACGTTGTTGACTACAGTCGGAAGATTTTCATAACCATGGGTCACAGGGAAGGGAGGCCGATTACGAGGAAACGGATGTTTTCCTTCTAGACTGTTTAGTAGAGAGGTTTCTTCGCCACAAATGTAGGCACCTGCCCCTCTTCGAAGGTGAAGATCAAAAGAAAAATTCTGCCCGAGAATCTGGTTTCCGAGCAACCCGGATGCTTTTGCCTCATTAAGGGCTGTTTCCAAAATCTTGTAAGTTTCGGGGTATTCATATCGGAGGTAGATAAACCCCTGACTAGCTCCGGTAGCACGAGCAGCTATAAGAATAGCTTCTATAAGTGCATGAGGATCATGGTCCATTATAACCCGGTCTTTGAAGCAGCCAGGTTCTCCCTCATCAGCATTGCAAACGATTGTTTTTGGTTTTCCAGGTGCAGCTGCAACAGCTTGCCACTTTCTCCCAGTTGGGAAACCGGCTCCTCCCCTACCAGCCAGCTTGCTTTCAGTGACCAGCCTAATAATGTCTTCAGGGCTTAGCTCCATTACCGCTTTTTCAAGGGCCTGGTATCCTCCGGTTTTTTGATAACCAGCAATAGTTTTCCGATCCGGATCCCGAATAAAAGAAAAAACACATTCCTCGATTCCTGCGGGATTATGAGGTGGGAGCGGAGAAGGACGGTTTATCAAGGACTCAAGAGATGTGCCGACAATTAAATCCTTGCCGTGGATAACTGGTATTGGATCGTCACAACGACCCGCACAGGGCATCTTTGAAGCTCTTTTTCCCAGTGCCTTTAGTAATTCCGGTCCTCCTCGAAATTGACAAACTGGTCCAGTACAAACCCTGAAGTCCTTATGCTCAGATTGTCGAGAAAAATGATGGTAAAAAGTTACTGTGCCGTAGAGGTCTGCCAAAGGAATTCTCAAGGCCTTTGAAGTTTCTCGAATGGCCTCTTCAGAAAGATATCCATCCCTTGTTTGGAAGGCATGGAGGAGTGGGAGCAAAGGAGCTGGCTCCTCACACCACAGCTCTATTAATTCCTGGTTCGTTGGGAATGCCACAATGTTTCAATTCTATCATCTTGCGTGGTATAGCTGTTTCCCTTAATAGAACCCTAACCTGATTGTTAGAGAATTTTGTTGGATTTTCTCAACTCAAATACTTAAGTACTAGATAGAATTGGTGTCTGTATGGAGCTCTAGATACAGCATGGGAATTCATAAGCAGTATTTTCTTAGTACTTTACGATAGATTAAAAACACAATCGATTCCCTACTTTTGTGCCAGGTAGATTTTAAATGAGGTACTTCTTAATTGTGGCATGAAATGGATCTGTCAATTATTGTGAGTTTCACAGTGAAATTCAAAACTAAACTATGGGGGGTTGTCATTGCACATAAAGTAGGCTTCCTCCTATTATCATAGTCTTTCCAGTGTGGTGTTTTGAATTGTTTTCCCCCACTTTTTAGTACTGTTTTATTACAGTTCCACATTTAGACTATCGGTGTTTCAGGATTTTCTGGTTAAAGAGTGGAAGTAAGAAAGTTTGACGTAAAGACCCAAAACAGCGTATTCTTATGTCAGCTTCTTTGGTCTTAGGTCTCCTAAAGGAGCTTGGAAAACCGAACAGCAGACCTGGACTGTCTCACCATAGCGAAAAAAAATCCACCCACAAACAGGAGTTTAGAAGTATGGCACAGTGCCTGTTTCTCAGTCCATATGTGTGGAGGAAAATGTTGCTAGGGTGAAGACGAATAAGTTCTTCTGGAGGAGAACATGAACAGCAATAAATTATATGTAGGTGGATTACCGTATGCGACTACGGAAGACGAACTGGAAGATCTCTTTGCAGAACATGGAACCGTTGAATCTGTCAGAGTAATAACTGACCGGATGACCGGCCGCTCGAAAGGGTTTGGTTTTGTTGAGATGAGTAGTTCGGAGGAAGCTGAAGTAGCCGCTGAAAAACTGAACAATTCAGAGCTCGAAGGCAGGACCCTAGTAGTGAATGAGGCAAGGCCTCGAGAAAAGAGATCCGGCGGCGGCTTTGGCGGCGGCGGTGGCGGTCGTGGAAGAAATCGCTGGTAGATACCAAGACCCTTGAGATTGTTGAAGGGTTTGTGGGATTAACTGCATTTTCTAACCCAGTAAATGGTTTCCGGTTTAGATAAATACAGTATTCCTAGGGAATTGATTGTTCGCGGTAATTAGAAAGATTATCTTTCTGTAATGAGGTGAGCGATGTTCCTAGGCGTGAACACTTAACCTTTGACAATCTTGGTCGAGGTTATTTGGTCTGGTAAAGATGGAATAGAAGTTTTTTTATGCCAAAATCCAGTCCGAGTTTGGCCAAGTAAAAGTCATCAACCACAATGGAATACTGCCACCAACTTAAACATCAGTCTCGGAAGTTCTGAGAAGGCAGATGCAACGTCTGCCTCTAAATGTACAAGTTGGGAATGTCCCATTGGTGAAGTGAGTGGATGCAGTGAAGCTCATCAAAGGCAAATGTTTTCTTCAAAAGGGCGAAGTTGTTCTTATGCTAGAAATCACAAATATCAATTAAACTGGCTCTATGCCATAGAGCGGAAAGGTATAGATATTTGTTGATTTAGAGGTGCCGTGAAAGTGATTTTTAAAAACTAGATCATTAAATCATTTTAGTATTTCCTGCCCTCATAGAGAATCATGGGAGTGAGCATCCCGTTATCCTAACTGTTTCGCAGTGAAAAGTGGTGATAAGATCAACAAGCTTGTTTTGGTTAGGACATTAAATGAAAGTTATTAAACTGGCTCAGATTCCTCCACCCATTGTTTTTGCTAAGCAAACTGTACTTGAGGGAGTACGGGTCTTGAAAAAACTCCGAGTCGGAGCCGCCGCTGTCCTAGAGAATGATCAGCTAGTGGGTATTTTTTCTGAGCGAGACGTTTTATTACGTATAGTGGCAGAAGTTAAAGACCCTAACAAGACATTGGTGTCTGCCGTGATGACAACAATTATCGAGAAGGCGGGAAGTAAGACCGAATGTGGAGATGCCCTCGAATGTATGGTGAACCAGCACATTCGCCATTTGCCGGTTGTCGACCATAATGGCAGTCTCATTGGTTTGGTTTCTATTCGAAACCTTTTGCAACATTACGTTGAAGACCTTGCTGACCAACTGAATTCCTTGGAAGCGTATTTCACTGCGGATGGTCCTGGAGGTTAACAGATACTGTGGGTCGTCAGTGTTTGGGGAAGTAGCTAGGAAAGGTTTCCTGGTGAAAACTAAAGAGATTAAGAATATCTCAGTCGGTTTGATGTTTGGATATCTAGGGTTGCTCCCTACGATTGCAGATTATTTACACATTTTGAAAGCATCCTAAACTTTCAAACAGGTTGTAACTACATGCTCCCCTAAAGACGATTCTATTTTTGGATTTAACGGACCAGATACATGGGGCGACGAATTTCAAGAAAGGGTCTTGCAATGGATTTTGAATGGATTGCACGAGTGAGTTCTCGAGAACGGGACAAGGCACACGTTTTTGTAAGAAAGCATAGTTTTCCAGTGGGATCACCCTTATCATTTGACCAAGAGTACGATTCTGTAACTGCCTTGGAGTACGTTTTGGGAGCTATTGGAGCGGATCTTGTTAATGGTATTAAGAAACTTGCTAAAACCCATCGACTTTTGATTGAAGATGTCGAGGCTCTGGTTCAGGTGTCTCTGAACAATTCCTTGACTTATTTAGGGGTGATAGGGGAAACAGGTAATCCTGGTATCAAGTGTATCAATATTAAATTCTATGTGAACTCCAACGAATCTCGAAAAAGAATCGAAAACCTCTGGAAAGAAACGCTATCCAAGTCACCTCTTTTTTCAACTTTGAAATCCCTTGTTGAATTTGATTTGAAGCTTACTAGACAGGCTTAAACAAGTATGTATAGATTTTCAGATAGCTCCCAAAAAGTTGTTAGTCAGGTTCGGTCTATAGCCCGAGAACAAATCCAAACTAGAAGTGAGCTTGTGGACAAGGAAGGAATTTTCCCCCAGGAATCGATTAATGCTCTTGCCCACAAAGGATTTCTTGGTTTAACAGTCCCTAATAAATATGGCGGTATGGGGCAAAGCTTTCGAGTGGCCTGCGCGGTTCTTGAGGAAATTTCACAGTGTTGTGCTTCTACGGCCATGATTTATTTAATGCATCTTTGTGGCGTAGCTTGTTACAAGCAGGCCCCAAAAAAGGCCACGAGACAGCTTCGCGAGGTGGCTAGTGGTAGGCACTTAAGTACTTTAGCTTTTAGTGAGAAGGGCTCCCGAAGCCATTTCTGGGCTCCCGTCAGTCAGGCGATTATGTCTGGTAAAAAATTTGAAATTAATGCAGAAAAGTCTTGGGTGACCTCGGCTAGCCATGCTCAGGGGTACGTTGTTTCAACCCGAAGTGCTTCGGCTTTAGGTGAGCCTAACAAAAGCACCCTCTATTTGGTACTTGCTAAGGATCCAGGGCTTAGTGTGTCAGGGACATGGACAGGTTTGGGGATGAGGGGCAACGATAGTAAGCCGATGAAATTTGACAAAGTCATACTTGGTTCTAGTCGTTTATTGTCTATCGACGGAGCAGGTTTTGAAATGATGATGACGGTAGTTCTTCCTATGTTTCAGGTGGGATGTGCAGCCATATCGGTTGGTCTTGCTCAAGCGGCAGTAGAGGCTACTCAGAAACATCTGACTTCACAGCGTTTCCAGCATCTAAATAGGTCGTTGGCAGATTTCCCTGTTTTGAGAGCCAGGCTTGCCAAAATGAAGATAGAGACAGATCGTGCCAAGGCCCATCTAGTGGCTGTGCTTGATTCCTTACAGAATCCTAGCCCTGTGACAGAGCTTCTTCTCTTAGAGGTCAAGGCGGCTGCCTCAGAGGCCGTTTTACGGGTCACAGATCTGGGAATGCAAACTTGTGGAGGAGCTGCTTTCAGTAAGCATATGAGCCTGGAACGAATCTTTCGGGACGCTCGTGCCTCTGTGGTAATGTCTCCTACTACAGACCAAGCCTACGAGTTTGTTGGCCGATCTTTGTGTGGAATGGAGCTTTTCTGATGGGTGATCTGATCAAAATGGGTGCCGTATTGTACGATCCAAGAGTATCTGTTATATGGGAAATAATTCGAGATTTTTTTGACGCAAACAACTGTCCTATTGACGTTAATTTTTACAAAAATTATGCAATTCAAGTGGATGATTTGCTCAATGGAAAAATCGACATAGCCTGGAACTCACCTTTAGCTTGGCTGGATGCTCAGAGAAAATCAGGAGAAAATTGTAGAGCTATCGCCATGAGGGATACCGATCGCGATCGAGTCTCTTACATTGTAGTTAGAAAAAACGGTTGCATTAAGAATCTCACTGATTTAAAAAATGAAAAATTAGCGTTCGGAGCAAAGGATTCTCCGCAGGCAACACTAATCCCCATTGGTTTTTTACATCAAAACGGATTGAGGCCAAACCAAGATTATGAGTTGGTCCAATGTGATGTCTTGTTAGGAAAACACGGTGACCATGTTGGAGGAGAGCTGGAAGGTTTCAGATGTCTTCAAAACGAAAAGGTGGTTGCTACGGCCATGTTGGATCTTAACTGGGAATCCTGGATCAGAGATGGAACATTGGATCCCAGTCAATACTCGATTTTGGCCACCACAAGTAAGTTTGACCACTGTGTTTTTTCTGTCTCTAAAGACTTTTCTGAAGATCGGGAACAACACTGGCTAAGCATTCTCTTTTCTATGAGCTATGCTAACCAGAATCATCGAGAAATGATGGACCTTGAAGGTTTGAAAGAATGGCTTCCTGGGAGGACCACAGGGTTTCAGCCTTTACGTAAGGCAATTGAGATTCAGAAGTTTATTAAGGAACCCAATAAGTGAAGTCTTTGCCACCGTTACCTGTAACTATGGT
>CAZMUJ010000002.1:0-1653 GCA_964569605.1 uncultured Acidobacteriota bacterium | reverse complement strand
ATAGAAAAGTTATCCAACTAAAACTAAATTTGCGGTCTTCTTAAAAGCTAGGTTAAAACTAACGGAGGAACAAGCAGACATGAAACTTACCCTATACCCCCTAATGCACTGTGACCGATCCCTTCCCGATGTAACCCGTCTCGTTGCTGAACTGGGATGGAAAAACCTAGACCTTTGTTCACGAGATGACTTTTTCCCTGAATACTGGCCTCCGCGCCCTGACAAGAAGCGGGTCAGTGAATTCAACACCGCCCTTGATGAAAACGGTGTAAGCTTAGTAACTGCCTTACTTACCTATCGATGGTCTAGTCCTAATGAGGAAGAACGTCTAGCTGCGATACGTTATTGGAAGCGAGCTATTCCTATTCTTCTAGAACTTGAATGCCAAACAGTTAACACAATTTTCGATCGAGGACCATCACCTCAATCAACAGGTTATTTGGGTCCAGAAGCCACAGCAGAAGCTAGTGAAGTAGCATTTTGGAAATCCATGGAAGAACTACTTCCAATTTTTGAAATGAATAAACTTCCATTACATATTGAAGCCCATCCTGATGATTTTGTAGAACAAAACAACCTGGCAGTCGATATGATCCGTTCAATCAATTCCCCCTGGATTCGATATCTATACTGTGCACCACATACTTTTTACCTTGGTGACGACATTGGTGAAATGCTTCGTTATGCAGCTCCAGTCTTAGCTCATGTGCATGTTGCCGACTCATTCAATCACAAAAGGGGTTGGCGTTATATTCTTAATCCTCCTGGCACACCTGCTCGGATTCATCAACACCTTGACATTGGAATGGGTGAAGTTGACTGGGATACCTTTTTCAAAACTCTTGCAGAAATTGGTTTTGATGGCATATTAACTAGCCAAGTATTTTGTTGGGATGGTGACCGGGCACTGGAATCGTCCCGTTTCATGCTTAAAAAAATTCAGGAATATTTAGATAAATATTCTAAATAGGAAAACCTGCTCTATCCGTCTTATTTGTTCTCTGAGATTCATACAACATCATTGCTTAACTAACAACTGTCTATCTCTCCTCTGGTTTCACTTGTTACAATCATCCAAACAATTAAAAAAAAATTGCAGACACATTGGATCAAGATGAGCATGTCTCATTGTTATGTAAATATTGAAGTATCTCAGTAGGAGACGCCCTAACAGCCGTAAAACTCCCGAAGGAATTAAACGGCTGTTTGTTATGGCATCACTCGCTTCACGCTCAAGCTAGCTTATTCTAGTCTTCCTGATATTATTTTTTTTACCACTTATGGGCTTTCCTGCCAGGCGTTTCCGTGAAAAAGAGGCGTTTTTGCTCCGCCCCCTAAGACGAAAGGTCGACTCATTTCTCACTCTCCTCTTCTCACTCTTAATGGAATTTCCAACATCAGGTTTCTTTCCGTTACTTCTACTTGCTATTGACTGAGAATGAAAGGGGTGATCCTGATCAACATTTAAAGGTCGATCGATTTCCCTCTCAATCGTTCTTAAATATGATTTTTCGCCAGCATCACAAAGAGATATGGCAATTCCTTCAGCACCCGCGCGAGCATTCCGCCCTATTCTATGGACATAGCTCTCGGCTTCTTTCGGCAACTCGTAGTTTATAACGTGGGTAATTACATTAACATCAAATACACGCG
>CAZMUJ010000001.1:0-22265 GCA_964569605.1 uncultured Acidobacteriota bacterium | reverse complement strand
CGTTTCTGGTCGTGATAAAGAGGAACGTCGTCTTTATACCCATGACAGCGTTTTTCGGCGCCACCCCTGGCTCCAATTCGAAAGGGTTCTTCTGTCTCAAACGTTTGGTTTAAGTCGTCCAGAAGAATTTGGAGTTTTGCTTTATGTCCATCGATAAAAATGTTAACTCCAGAAGCTTTACGAGAACCATCGTATGTTGCCAAAATATGGTGCCATTGGCCTGAATTCAACGGATCAATTGTCTGAACAAGGAGGGCATCGTCCAGGACCCGAACTGAGAGCGCAAGATAAATTTTCCCTTCCCTAACCTCAAGGCTATACCCATGGGCTTCGTCTGTGTTGTTTATTCTAGAGAGCACTGTTCCACCTAAGGAGTTTGTTAGATGGATCCATGCTCCTAGCGAAAATTTATCGTAAAAGCCAAATTTTCCTATATCACCAACATCAATAAAGCTCTTTCCATCAAAGGCAGCCGCTTCTCCTAATAGGCCGGTAACGAACCTACCCTTACTTCCTGAAAATTGTGCGGACTGTTCTGGCTTTTTGAGAAGTTCAGATTCTAGGTTTCCATCCAGTCGATAATGGGCTACTAGATTATCTGTAAAAGTCCAATCCAGTGTCTGATTTTTGGGAAGAGATGCCTCCCACTTTGCCTTCTCAATTTCGATGGTTTTATCCAAATCAGAGAATTGTTTCTGGGTTGCCAATACTTTGTCTTCCAAAGACCTCAGTTTAATCTCCTGTTCAGAAGTTGGAGCCTTGATCATAGGAGGAGAATTTCCATATTTGTTTGCGTCCCCTTTTTCAGGCACATTGTTGAAAAAAGCAAAAAGCTGGTAAAACTCCTTTTGAGTAATCGGGTCATATTTGTGGTCATGACATCGGGCACAACTCATGGTTAGACCCAGCCATACCGTTGAAGTGGTGTCTACACGATCAACTACGTATTCAACCGCGTATTCTTCGGGGATAATGCCACCTTCGCCGTTTCCACTATGGTTTCGATTAAAGCCTGTGGCAATCTTTTGCTCTAATTTAGCGTCAGGTAACATGTCACCTGCGATCTGCTCGATCGTAAACTGATCAAAAGGCATATTTTGGTTGAAAGCTTGGATAACCCAGTCGCGCCATCGCCACATGTAACGCTCTCCGTCGGTTTGATAACCATTTGTATCCGCATAACGAGCTGCTTCTAACCAGCGCCAGGCCATACGCTCGCCATAGCGGGGTGAGGCTAAAAGACGTTCTAGAAGCTGTTCATAAGCATTCGGAGACGAATCAGAAAGGAAGGCTGTGACCTCACTGGGAGTGGGTGGTAACCCTGTTAGATCCAGCGAGGCACGCCGGATAAGTGTCACTTTATCTGCTGTTGGTGAAGGCTCCAATCCCGCTTGTTTCAGTTGCTTAAGTATAAAAGTATCTATGGGATTTCGAATCCAATCCTTTATATTAACTTTTGGAACCTTGGGTTGCCGAATAGGAGCAAAGGACCAGTGTTGTTGCCACTGGGATCCTTCTTCGATCCAGGTCTGGAGGAGTTCTATTTCATCTGGACTTAATTCTTTCCCTGACCCTATAGGAGGCATACGAAGAGCAGGTTGTTTAGACGCTATTCTCTGCATCAGCAGGCTATCTTTGGGGTTGTTCGGTATCACGACCTTCTTATTACCTCGTTGGGCAAAGAGTCCATCTCTTGTGTCAAGTCGGAGATTGGCATACCTCTGCCCTTCATCGGGACCGTGGCAAAGAAAACAGTTTTCAGAAAGAATAGGTCGGATGTCCCGGGCAAATTTGACTGATTCTGAATTGTCTTTTCCAGCGAACCCAAGTTTTGAGGAAGCGAAAAATAGACAGGCAAGCAATATCAACTTTTTTCTATCTGTCAGTCGTATCTTCATAGAGGTAAAATCATAACCGAATTTTTCTAGTTGTCATTTGGACAAACTTTAGCGAAGGAACATTAGTATCCTATCTTTTTATTAACTATATTTAAAAGAGGTTTTTCTCACAGGGAATTGTACACGTTTTAGTTGGTGGAATTTTTGTTATGAAAAATGGACATTTAATTGAAGGTGTTTTCCCCGGCAAGGCACTGCGCAGCACAAGTTCCGGGAGACCATGGGATTGAGACGATTGAAACAGAGGATCTTTTTATTTTTGTGTCTGTCCTTTTTTTGCCCCTTCTCGGAAGCAGGAATAACCGGTTCTATTACAGGGATAGTCAGAGATGGAACGGGTGTGGCTCTTTCCGGAGTTGAAATCTCTGTTCGGGGTTCTTCCCTTCCAGCTGGTGTGATGACTACCCTAACGGAAGGTGACGGACATTACAGGCTGTTACACCTGCCCGCAGGAATTTATGAAATCTTGATAGGTATGGATGGTTTTGCAACGCAGAGCAAGACCGGAGTAGATCTAGCGGTTAATCAGTCTCTGATTTTGGATTTCACACTCCGAGTGGCTCCGGTTAAACAAGTGATCGAAGTCGTTTCCCGAATACCACTTATTGAACTTAAACGATCAGACCTCAATTCCAGAATTTCCACAACTACCGTAGACTCTCTTCCCCTTAATGGACGTAATTTTACGGAACTTATTTCCTTAGCTCCTGGAGTGAAGCCCGAGCCAGCAGGGGATCGAGGAACAGATATTTCTATTTTTGGTGAAAGAGGAGCCGCAATTTCTTACTTAATAGATGGAGTTGACAATAATGATCCATTGGCCGGGGGGGCTCTGCAACACTTCACACAGGATGCGATTCAAGAATTTGAGGTAATAACCACAGGATATGAAGCTGAGTTCGGACGGGCACAAGGAGGCTTGGTTAACATTGTTACTAGGTCGGGAAGAAACGACCTATTTGGAAGTATCTTCGGTTTTTTTCGAGATGATGCGCTGGATGCCTCCAACGTAAAAGACCAGTCGGTACCTGTTCTTAAGAGGCGGCAGTGGGGTGGAACATTAGGCGGTCCCTTAAGGAGAGATCGCACGTTTTTTTTCGGGGCTCTAGAGATACTAGATGAGATTAGGGGTGTCAATATTGACCAGTCAAGAATTCCCTCTTTTGTTCGGAATGGTCTTGCAACAATTACAGGAAATGAAGACTTTAAGATTGGACCGGAGACTCAGGGCCTAGATGTCATGTTTCGTCTTGACTCAATACTTAACAATGCCAATCAGGCACACTTTACCTTTAACCGCTCCTATCGGAAAAACCATGGAGAAATTAGTTCCCCGATTGCGGGTGCCATCGCATTACCTAGTGCAGCCCGCTCTGAGGAATTCCAATCTAATGGCTGGACCATGCGTGAAACTTGGAGTCCTAATCCCCATTTTTTATTGGAAACAGTAGGTAAATACATTGACGCTGATACAGGTATGAATCTTCAACACACAAACAGACTGGAGCCTGTCCTACTTCTTTTGAAAAGTGGATTTATCCAAACGGGTGCGCCTTTTGGCGGACGAACGGAACGAGATATAGGCCGATCCCATATTTCTCAAAATATAAGCTGGCTCCAAGGCATGAAGGGGCGGCATCAGTTTAAGTTTGGCTGGGACTGGGTAAGAAGTCGAGTCACAGGTTTTGATGATGTGACGAATGATGTAGAGTATTCTTCAGCCTTCCTGAGTCCGAACCAAGCAGACATCATGGAGGAAGAATTTCTTCGTCTAGGCTTTAAACAAGCCGCTGCCCGGTTTTTTAGTCTTTCTGGAAATCCAGATGGGGGTTTGACGGTAGGGCTCCAAAATCATGATTTTGGAGCTTTTGCACAGGACCGTTGGCAGATTCGATCTGATCTCATCTTGAACATAGGAGTGCGTTACGACCATTCGAGTCTCTTTAACAATGACCGTAACAACCTTGCTCCACGCCTAGGCTTTGCTTGGAATCCGGGTGGGAACAATAGGACAGTTGTCCGAGTTAGCACTGGTCTTTTTTTCGATCGAAATCTATTGGGGCTAGCCGCGACTGTTCCAGAACTAGGAGGAGTATTTACCAGATCAATTTTTGATGTTGCTTTGCCTCGTTTGGGAGTCAACTATTCTGACTCTTTGATCGACCTTGTAATCACCTCCGGATTTCCGGTTGGAGATGGATCCCGAACGCCACCTGAGAATTCCTCTTATTCTCAGTTTGCTTCGGTTTTGCGAGATAATCCTCTAGCTTTGTATGAATTACTTGGTATCCCTGTTTCAGATGAAAATGTTCCTCCTGTTGTCACTGCTGACAATATTAATTCTCTGAGTGGGCTCAGTCCCGAACAAGCTGTTCTGCTGTTGGAGACTACTTATTCCGGAACCGATTGGGAATTTTTTGATGTTCCTGGAGGTTCCATTGTGGGGAATCGGGTACTTTCTTTTTTCCCACGAGGCCCCCTCACATTGAACCGGACTGTTTCCCGTTTTTCAGAACATCAGACACCGCGGACCTTTGCGTTCAACATAGGGGTAGAGCATGAAATCAACCCTGATTTTTCGGTAAGGATCAACTATGTGCATAGACGTAGTCGGGATTTGTTGACTCGGCGTATTATTAATCTTTTTGATGTGCCTCCTGGAAATCCTCTTTTTGGTGCAACTATAGATGGTGGTCCACGGATTAGCCAGGTCACCTATGATGGGATTGTCAATTATGATGGAGTGACCTTTGAACTGCGTAAGCGATTTAGTAATAGGTATAGCTTCAACCTTTCCTACGCTAGATCTAAAGCATATGACAATCTCTTGACGGGCAATGTTGGCTCAGGTTTTAGTAATAACCATGAGCCGAAAATTGATTGGGGGCCCTCTAACCTTTCGGCTCCTCACATTTTTTCGGGATACCATTATTTGACTCTTCCTTGGGACTTGAACTTTAGCCTCATCAGTTTTTGGCGCAGCGGTAATGCCTTTAATCCACGTGGAATTAAAGATCAAGATGGAGATGGATTAGTGGATCAGCGGGACACTAGCTTTCCACGAAATAATTTTCGAACCGACGCTTTTTTTGATTTAGATCTAAGGTTGGAAAAGGTTTTTCCTATCAAGGACAGACACACTTTTAGCCTTGTATTTGAGGCCTTCAATGTTACAAATCGGGCCAATGCAGCTAATGTAAACGCCGTTTCTGGGCCTGATTTTGGAATTGCTAACTCTTTTTTCCCAGGACGTGAGGTTCAATTGGGGTTTCGATACAGATTCTAAGTCCCTTTTAAATTTTCTAACGCAGAGCTCACTCATCACATATAGAGGAACCTTCTCACTCAGGCCAGCATCTCTAACCCTTACAGTCGGCCATTCACTGGTCAGTGGATCATGCTCTGTCCAGGAGGAGGCATATCATCTGGAATGACATTTCGGTTGATGTGGTCATCAAGATTGATCACATAGGTATGCGTTGATTCAATTAAGACAGGGGAATGTGTGGCCGCGATAATTCTGAATTTCTTTTCATCAACGAGTTCCATAAGCATTTTTAGGATTCTGCGTTGATTCGAAACAGAAAGGGCCATCTCTGGTTCGTCGAGAAGTAGGATTGTTCCATCTGGCAGGCTGGGAAAACATTGTTTGAAAAGGCTAAGCATGATCTGACCGTGACTTGCCATTTCCAAAAACTCCTTCATTTCGGGATTGTTACCAAATAATTCAAGCTGTTTTCGTGGGTTGTGCTGCTCCGCATCAAAAAGAAAAACCTTGTCTAAGTTTTCTAATCCCTCTAAGACCCGATAAGAAAAGTTTTCAACTTCTTTTCCATGAAATGCGTAATACAAGGAATGGAGAAGTGTGGATTTTCCAGAACCATTTTCCCCGGCCAACATGATTAGAGGGTGAGAAAGATCAATAACCATAGGCATGTGAAAATTCAAATTGATGAAGACAGGATGGGCAAGTATCTTCAAAACCATAAATCGCCTCCCAGAGTGTCTGAAATTGTCATTGTCTATGTTCGATCTCCAACCTTCAACCTTTAGCTGAAGTATTTATTATTTTGACTAGATGTGCCAGGTCCAAGGCATGATTATGACGATCTTCTTGGCTAGGGTCTACCTGTAGAATAGCTCCATTAGCACCTAGCTCCCGACACGCTTCAAGCAATGGCTGATACCTTTCAGGTAGTGTTACGCATAAGCTTGGATCAACTATAACTGGAAGGTGGGTTTTGTCTTTTAAGTCCAAAATAGATCCCAGATCTAATGTAGTTCGGGAGGTGCTTTCAAACGTTCGGATTCCACCTTCACAGAGCACAACGTCTTGGTTACCTTGTTTTAGGATCGTCTCTGCAGATGCAAGAAATTCCTTCAACGTTGAGCTTACTCCGCGTTTTAACACTACTGGCACAGAAACCCGCCCAAGCTCTTCAAGAAGACTTACAGTTTGCATTTGTTTAGAGGAAAGAACAAACGCATCTACCAGAGAAGACAGTGATTCAATCTGTTCTGCGGAGTTTACCAAGCAACTTACCGAAAGTTGATGTTCTCTGGCTACTTTCCGAAATTGATGAAATTGATCTAAATCAAGGAGAGCACTGTCCGTTTCTGGGATTGCCATTAGAAGACTGTTTCCTCGCGTGTGGCAGAGTTGTGCGATTTTATCCACATCCTCACATGATGTCTTCAGTTTTAGAGCAACGATTAACACAAAGGTGTCCTTGCCAAGATGTGTATTCCCAAATGAAATTTGCTTAGAGTCTCGGTTTTTCCAATAGCCTCTACTTGAGTCTTTCTTCTGAACTTTATGGACATAAGACGGTACGATTGATTCGATAGGCACGTTCAAACGATTGGAAATTTTAGCTCTAGAGGTTGTACCAAGAGTTCCACTGGGGAAACATCCCAATACCCGAAGCAGTCGTGCACGAGATCGGACATTTTCCAATGCTTTTTTAACTCTATTTTCTTCAACATTTCCTTCCATTTCAAGATGAAACTGGTATTGCCAGGGTGTCCCTTTTTGTGGCCTTGATTCTAATTTGGTTAGATTAATTTCTTGCTCTGCAAGGGCGTAGAGAACTGCTACTAGTGCCCCCTTGGAATGATCAGTTACAAGCTGCAAAGATGTCTTAGCAGGAATTCTTAGGTCAACAGCCACTGGTTCACGTGAGACTATCCAAAACCGTGTATAATTTTCGGGATGATCTGAGATGCCTTCGCGCATAACATCTAGCTCGTATAATTCTGCCGCCTCTGAGCTTGCAATAGCCGCATATTTTGGATCGGCTTCCTTTTTGACCATTCTCACTGCTTCAGCAGAGTCAATGTAGGGTTCGTAGCGGGCATTTGGGAGTCCTTTAATGAATGCACGGCACTGTTGGAGCGCGACCGGATGTGAAAACACAACCTGAACCTGTTCGAGGGGAGTGTCTGGTAGTCCTATTAAGCAGTGATCGACTCTCAGGTATTCTTCCCCAACCACGTGCAGACTACTTTCGGTTAGCAAGTCATAGACTTCGTAAATGCTTCCTGCCAAAACATTTTCAATAGGCAAAACGGCTAAATCCATATGACCTTTTTCTAGCGCCTCAACGGCCTCAGGAAAAGTCTTGTAGCCAACGGCCTCGACCCCTTTCCCGAAATGTTTTCGACAGGCCAACCAAGAGTAGGCGCCTTTAGTGCCTTGAAAAGCTACGGTTCGAACTTGCTTCAAATCTGGATTCAGATCTCTGTGTACGCGCCGGGTTTGGACCTCACGAGAATGATTAATAACCTCTTTGAGCACCCGTTCGGCAAGTACTGGGTCAATTCCCTTCTCTTCAGCGAGATGAGCTATTTTGGTCAGTAGTTCAGTCTCACGAGCAGAGTCAAAAAGTGGAAGTCCCTGGGCCTCCTTTTCCTGTAGAATCTCTTCTACGACTTCCATTCTCCGGGCCAGTGCCTCCAGCAACTCATGGTCTGCATAATCAATTCGCTTGCGAAGCGAGTTCAGTTGTTTTGACATGACCATTCCTCCAGTTGGCATTTAATTGTAAGATCACAATAAGGTACATTTACTCAATTAGCCCATTGCCGTTAATTTCAAGTGTCTTTTTTTCTGAGTTCGAATTCAAAAGATAGAATCCTTGGTTTTTCACATCAGAAGCAGCATATTTATAGGTATTTCACAAAAAAAAAGCCCACCGGATTATCTTTGCCGGTGGGCTGCTAGATTCGTTGTTATCCTTTTTAGATTAACCACGAGTCAACGCGCAAAACCCTCCTGGAACTGGTAAAAAAAATTCTAATGATGCTTCTGATTTGATTTAACATTCTTATTTTACAGATTACGGTTTCCCCGGACATGACGTCAAGGAGATTCTTAAACTCTTCATCACTGTTTAGGAAGAACTTTGTAGTTATTAATTTATATTCTCCTCACAAAAAGACAGTTTATCTAAGTCTAAAGTTTTCTTTTCTCTTAGGATTAAAATTCTGAACCTGTATGCCGGGGAACACCCAGTTTGTAGCGTGAGGAATTCGAATGATCATCGTAGATGGAAGTCTAAGACTATGGGGTCATGGTCTGAAAGAGAACAGGATCGATCGTGAATTTCACCCACAACTTTAGGAGGATTTGTCAAGTCAGGCACAAGATCTCGACCCGCAAACCAATCCAATTTCATCGAACATTTACCGTTCACTTTCTTCAAAGCTTTGCGGATGAACCAAAAACACCAATTAGGAATCCAATCTCCCATGTTAGAGTTGATAGATAGGTCATTTATGTCGTAGTGGAGAGTACATGTTCCTAGCTGGTTCAATGAGCGGTAGTCATAGCCGCGTTTTTCTAGCTCCCTGAAAAGCCTACGTTCAAACCAACGATCAGGGTGAGGGTAATGGTTTCGAAGTACGTTGTCGATCCCCATTAGGACTCGAAAAACATAGCCTATGATTGAATAAATTGCTCGTTTTGAATTGAAAGTTGATGTGTTCCAATCTCCGCCTATGATAACCGGGAGCTTAGGACTCAGATTGTCCATATGATTGAGAATCAACTTCATCTGACGATAGCGAAGATTTTGAGTGGAGTGAGCATCTAGATGTAATGTTACAGCCCAAAAAGGCTGGGTTGGATGACCCACAAGGCCGACAATAGCCTGTTGGCATCCAATCCTCTTTTCTTTTCCTCTCATTTTGTCCTTGCCATTGGGAAGGGCTAAGGCATGAACATTGGTAAGCGGAAACTTGGAAAATAAAGCATTTCCATGCAGACCGTACTGGTTTTCACCTACGACAATAGATTCCAGACCACTTCCTTTTACTAAACTGATGTAGCAGTTGGTGAAAGCGTAATTGAGTCGTAGGCTTTGAGCTATTTCTCTAGCTACAAAACGATTGCCACTACGAACCATTCCAAAGTCCAGTTCAGTTAAAAAAAGAATGTCGCTGTTGTTTATTCGGGGATGATATTTAAGGGCGTTAATTACTCCATCAATTTGCAATCCCCTCTCAATATTCCAGGCTGTTGCCCGAATTGGACCATCGGACTTTGTTTGATTAAAAACAAGGTTTTCTCCAACGATTGTCGACATAATTCGATCAACTTCACGCTTGATGTTAGCGTATTGTTGACTGGTTTCCATCTGGCTAGTGGAGTGGAATTTTCTAAGTGTGGAAAAATAAGGGGACAAGTCATGTTCTAGGGCATGGGCTGGAGCTAATCCTCTTTGGTCTCCATCCTCCCATTTGAATTCAAAATCGTCCTTATTGAGCATCTTAGATTGGTTCTCTAACATTATTCCCCTGACCCAAACGCATTTCGGATGGACCTAGAGTTAACACCGAGGCTGTGCTCTAAGATAGGGTCGAGTGTTGAGGGAACCCCAGTCAAGTGTATTGTAGTGTGGATATGGGTGATTGATTCTCCTGCTCGGAGCACAGCTGCTGGAGAGGATGTCTCGATTTCATAAAAAGAACTCAAGGGTTGGTATGATGGAGAAGGAGGGCCATCATTGTAGCTATTGATAACATCACCCCGATAGGGATCCTCCTGAATTTTCCACATGGAATTGACATAATCTAGTACGTTAGAGGGCTGCTGAAAGTGGGCGATAGTAACAAGCCCTGCCTTCCAGTCATAGCTTCCTGAAATACTCCGTGAGCGCTGAGGAGTTATGCCAATTTTGCTTCGAAAAGCTCCATCTGTTTTGAAAAAAATGTGATTGTCAGTGATTACCAATCGGTCATCTGGGACATCTCCAAAATAATTGTCGTTTACAATTGGCCCAAGCTTTTCTTCCGATCCTTGTCTATAAGGGATCACAACTGTTGTAGTAGGGCTACTCTTAAACATTCCCAGAATCCAAATAGACAGGAGTCCTTGGTCCTTGTTCCAATCCTCAATACCTTGATTAGTGATTGTATTAATTGTCCGGTAAGACACCAAAGGAACATCAGTTCCAATATTGCCAATTACTTGAGAAACGGTTTCTCGATCTAATAGTTCAATTGTCCGGTCGATCTGAATGTTAAACCTTGTCTCAGAATAGTTAACAACTTCTGCCTGATGTCTGAATGAGACTTTTCGGTCATCTAACGCAACTACAGCATAGGGAACAGAGTCGATAACAGCAGGAGTTTGCCAGTGTTCAAGATCGAATGGATCGCCGGGTTTAAAAAATATGGAAAATTGCCCACCCTCAGGTCCCATCCAAAAACGATCTTCACCGCCATAAGCATTTATATGTGGATTGATTTTTCCTGATGCAATCAATTCCCTATTTATCCATCCAAAGCTAACACCTTTGGGGCCCAGAGCAGTACTTGTCATCACACGGCCCTGGTAGGTAGGAACAACTGCAATCTGAGCCTTAGAAGAGGAATCGGACAGAAGTATCACTTCATTGTGTTTTCGGAGAAAGTTTAGATCCTCCTCAAAGTTTGGCTGTGTCTCCTTCTCTTCCAGAATAGCCATGTCAATTTGAATTGGTTCTGTACATTGAAACAAACCCAAGCCAAGACTAAAAAGGATCAACTTGAGTTTTAAATTATTGATTCTATTCATGATTTCCTATCTGCCTTGGTTTTTGATTTCGTTTATATCCTCCGAAAGCTGCATTGGAAGGAGCATATTTTTCAATTAAATCAACGTTTGACCCTTCTTTTGGAATTCGATTTTCTAAACCCAGAGCCCAAAAAATTCCGTTGACTACCAGTTTTCTCATAGCTGGTTCCTGGAAGTCGTAAGGGTGTCCCAGTGTGGTAAAGAAAACCCTAGCACCAAGATAGCTATTCGTCCAGGCCACTGGATTGTCGAGAGGGTAAAGGTCCAGATTCTCTATATGTGTTGATAGAAGAGCGTGGCCATTCAAAAGAAGTTTGTAATCTCCTTGCAGACGATGCTTACCTCCGTGAACATGATAAAGCCACGAATGGGCCTGAAAAGAATTTACTCCAAGCAGAATAGGATGGTTTTTATTTTCTGCCTGTCTGTAAACATGGGTCAGAGGTCTCACCTCATGATGTCCATGATGTGTAATCCACTTTTGTCCAAAGATCTTGGTTCCAAAAGCATCGTTCCAGATACTACGAGGATCATTTTCATTATAAAGAAAGGCATGGGTAGAGGTTCGAAATCCTATGATAGGACGTCCAGATTCTAGGTAAGCTAGAATTTTCTCAAATTGGTCATCAGGGAGTTGTCTAAAACGAATGAAAAACACGACAAGATCAGCTTTATCTAGTGCCTCCAATCCTTGAATTCCCAAAAGATAATCTGGGTTAATCATGCCAGAGTTTGGATCGATCGCGTAACAAATGGTTACCTTCATTCCATGGTTGTGATGCAAGATGTTTGCAATCATTGGCATGGACTCCTCGGATCGATATTCTTCGTCTCCGGTCACGAAGACTACGTGAGGGGAAAGTGAGCCGTTCTTTTGGGAAATCGAAGCGGCACAGAAGCTAATTGTAGATATTAATAGCAGAAAAAACATTTGGGAAGTTTTGAAAATAGTCTCGAACATGTTGACCTTCCATTGAATAAAAAATTGGTAGAAAATTGCAAGTCAAGAATTCAAAGTCAATTAACCGAGTTTATTGAAATCGAGTGGTGGTGTCGTTAGGATCAATTCATTTAAAGGAAATCTTTTTTCCACAAAGTATGTCTCAGTTTTTTAGGGCGAGCACATTACATGAAAGTATAAAGAAATAATTATGAGGACCGAATTGTCAAAGTCTGTCCAGAATTATGGGGTGACTCTACCTACCCAACTATCTCCAACTGGACGTAATCTTGTCTTAGTCGGCGCCTTTCTTGGTTGGATGTTGGCTGGAGTCCAATTGGCGATGACTTCACTTGCCATGGGGCCTGCGGCGACAGATTTACTTATAGTCGAAGTTCCAGAAAACGGACTGTTGGTACCTCAAGATGATCAGCTGGTGGCGCAGTGGTTCGGTTGGCTAACCGCTGCTTTTCTCACCGGTACCGCTATGGGAGGACTACTTTTTGGATGGATCGGCGACCTCACCGGTCGAAGCAAGGCGCTTGCATTGGCTATTTTGTGCTATTCATTAATGTCGGCTCTTGCCTATTTTTCCCAAGATCATTGGCAGTTTCTTGTCCTTCGATTTTTAGCTGGTCTAGGTGTAGGTGGAACTTGGCCAAATGGAGTTTCTCTAGTGTCGGAAGCCTGGAAAAATTTAACGCGTCCACTTGTAGCGGGACTAATGGGAGCTGCTGCCAATGTGGGTATTATTCTAATGGCCCAGACTGCTAGTATTTACCCAATCACACATGAAAGTTGGCGCTGGGTCATGTTGGTTGGATCAGCCTCTTTCTTTCTTTCTATATTTGTTGCATTTGTAGTGCCTGAATCCCCTAGCTGGCTTGCAACTCGGAGGATCAAACAAAAAAAAGAACAGACGTCAGTATCCGTTTCCCAAATTTTTCGCAGACCTCTATTGTCCACTACTCTGGTTGGGATAGGCCTAGCAACTGTTCCTCTGATCGGGGCCTGGGGTAGTGCTAACTGGATGCTGAGATGGGCTGACCAGGTAGTGGAAATCCAGCAGGAAAATCAAGAAACTGGGGGATTAAACAAAACAGAATCTGTGGATCCAACGCTAAAAGCAAGACTGTCCCGAGCACGCTCCTTGACGGGTACTCTAGGCGCTCTTCTCGGAGGTTGGATTGCAACCTTGTTGGGGAGACATCGGGCGTATTTTCTAAATAGCCTGTTTGCGTTAGTTGTCGCACAATATTGCTTTTGGTTCTTAATCCCTAGCGACGTGGCCTTTTTGTACTGGTTTGCGGCATTGGGTTTTTTTAGTGGTGTTTATTTTGGATGGCTTCCACTATTTCTGCCGGAACTTTTTACTACGCGCATTCGGGCTACCGGTTCAGGAGTTTCTTTTAACTTTGGTCGGATACTGACTGTGGTTACTTTGCTGACCACCGCTACTCTGGTTTCTATGCTTGGAAGCAGTTATGCTTCAATCGGGAAGATCACCAGCTTAATATATGCTTTAGGTCTTTTATTGATATACTTTTGTCCAGTCACAGAAAAAAGATTGATAGAGGATTGATTTGATTGGAATTACAAAATTAGTCATCAATTATTTCAATAGATTCCCTCCACCTTTCGGAGCAAGAGGGTAATTTTAGTAGTCATATCATGGATAAAGTAACAAGGAGGATGTCTAAGCTGTCTTTAATCCCGAAATTTTCAAGATGCAACAGTGATTTGCTCAACAAGTTTGCATTTTGCTTGATCCTTTTCCTTTTAACTCTATTTCCGTTTCTTCAAGCTGCTTCACAACAATCAAAGCAACTGGAGAGTCCAAGGATAGAGCTCCCTCCAGTAGCGGGAAAAAAGATTGATTTTGTCCACGACATCAAATCGATACTCTCGGCTCGGTGCTACTTTTGCCACAATGAAGAGAATGAGATGGGAGGATTGCGATTAGATGATAGGGAAATGGCATTACAAGGTGGAAACTCCGGTCCCGCCATTTTGCCCGGTCGTAGCTCTGAGAGTAGACTCATCCAACTTGTCTCTGGAATACCACCGGAAAAATTGATGCCTCAAGTAGGTGGCCGTCTAAGCGATGAGGAAATAGGCCTACTTAGAGCCTGGATTGATCAAGGAGCAGAGTGGCCCAACGCCTTTGACCCAGCTCAACATCCTCGATCACGAGGTCATTGGTCCTATCAGCTGTTGCATCCAGTGCAAGTGCCTGAGACAGAGGACACATCTTGGTCTAGAACCCCTATTGACCAGTTTGTTTTAGCAAGATTGGAGCAAAAAGGGTTCAAGCCTTCAGAAGAGGCAGACAAAAGAGCTCTGCTCCGGAGAGTGACTATTAATCTAACTGGACTGCAGCCGACAGTCGAAGAATACCAAAGGTTCCAAGATGATCTATCCCTCAATGCTTTTGATCAGGTGGTGGATCGTCTTTTGGCCAGTCCTCACTATGGGGAGCGATGGGCGCGGCATTGGATGGATGTGGTTCATTATGCCGATAGTCAGGGACATGACCAGGATCGTCCTCGGGAAAACAGCTGGCCCTATCGTGACTACCTTATCCATTCCTTTAACCAGGACAAACCCTATGCTCAATTTATAGAGGAGCAAATAGCAGGTGATGTTCTTTATCCTGACGATCCCCAGGCAACTATAGCTACTGGATTTATTGCTACAGGACCTTTTGACGAAAGCTCCATGATTTTTATCGTTGATGATACTCAGGATAAAAAACAGGCTCAGAATCTCGATAGGGACGACATGCTGATGACGACTATGTCCACCTTTATCAGTACAACGGTCCATTGTGCCCGCTGCCACGACCACAAATTCGATCCCATAGCGCAGGAGGAGTATTACAGTTTACAGTCTGTCTTTGCAGGGATTGATCGAGCCGATCGTCCTTTTGACTGGGATAGTGAAACCCACATTCGACGTCAGAAACTTCTTAGAAAGAGATTGAGTTTAGAAGTTCATCAGAAAGACCTAGTCGATCGTATTGAAGCCGTTACTAGCCCTGAGATCCAACGGTTGGAGAAACAAATTAAACTTCTTGAGGAAGAACGAGATGCACCCTCAAAACCAGCAGAAAGAACTAGCAGTCCAACGCTTGGATACCAGAGCCAAGTTTCGTTATTGGGGAGCCTGGAAAAATGGGTGCAGGTAGATTTTAAAAAGTCAGCCCCTATCCATCAAATCTATCTGGTTCCCATCGATCTACCAAATCAGCCCGGCTTAGGGTTTCCAGCCCGCTTCCGGGTGGATCTTTCTAATGACCCTCTCTTTGTAAACTTCCAGACTGTGTTCGACCATACAAAATCTGATTTTCCGCACCCCGCATCTGATGCGTATAGGATCCAGACCTTGGGCCAGAGGGCTCGATATATTCGAATAACTGCTGTTTTACCGGAAAAGGGCTATGGGCTATTTGCTCTATCTGAGCTCTTAGTATTTTCAGGCCAAGACAATATAGCTCTTCAAGGGACCGTTACAGCCTCCGATTCAATTGAATCTAAAAAATGGTCAGTTGACTATCTAGTAGACGGCTATACCAGCCAGGTGAATTTGGATGCTTTGGACAATGCAGATAATCTGCAAGGGATAGAGGATGTACTCAGTTTCTTAAAAATGGCTCGCCGTCGGGGTGAAATCGAAGTTGAAATCAAGAAGATTAAAGAACAGCGAAGAGTAGTGGCGCACTCTCAGGCTGTCAAAGAACTGCAATTAAAACTGGTAGAAGTGGAAGAAAATCTGAAGAATATTAATCTACAGCTTGTCGCAATGCCACCTGCCCAGATGGTGTACTCGGGAACTCCTGATTTTGGAGTATTTAAAGAATTCAAACCAACTAAGGGAATTCCCCGATCGATTTCTCTTTTACATCGTGGAGACATATCGAAACCCCAGGAGATTTCCGTTCCGGGGGCACTTTCACTAATTCAAGGTTTAAGCCCTCATTTTGAATTGGAAGAATCTCATAAGGAAGAAAAGCGGCGGGCAGAATTGGCAAAATGGATAACAGATCTGCGCAACGTCTTGACCTGGCGTTCCATTGTTAACAGGGTTTGGCAGAATCACTTTGGTAGAGGTCTAGTTGATACCCCTAACGATTTTGGGAACATGGGAGGGCGACCCAGTCACCCCCAGCTGTTGGATTGGCTAGCACTCTGGTTTCAGGAAAACGGAGGATCAATCAAGAAACTAAACCGACTGATCCTTACTAGTTCGGTTTATAGACAGTCTTCTAAGAACAATTTCGCGTATTCTAAAATCGATAAGGAAAATCGAAATCTGTGGCGGATGAATGTTCATCGGATGGATGCTGAATCGCTTCGGGACTCGGTTCTTCAGAGTAGTGGTAAGATTGACTTGACAATGGGTGGGCCCCCAGTTAAGCCTTTCGATTATGAAGACCCTAATCCAAATGTATCCCCTCTAATCAATTATGAGAGCTTTGACCCAAATCATCCTGCCAACTATCGTCGAAGCATTTATCGATGGATCTTTAGAACTCGGCCGGATCCTTTTATGGAGGTTCTTGACAGTCCAGATTCCTCTCAGCTTACTCCCACCCGCAATGTTTCAATAACTGCTCTGCAATCGTTGAGCATGTGGAATAATGCTTTTATTTTGACCCAAAGTCAGCACCTTGCAGACCGTGTGAGTAGGGAATTAGGAGAAAAGTTTCAGCCGAGACTGGAGAGAGTATTCCAGTTGATCTTGGGGCGTCTTCCAACTGAACAGGAATTGAAAGAGCTGATGTCCTATAGTAAACAATATGGAATGACAAATGTATGCCGTTTATTGTTTAATACGAATGAATTTCTTTTTGTAGACTAAAAGGAGAGACTTTTCAACATGAAATCCCCACATTCCTGTCCCATCCACAATCCTCGGAGGTCCTACTCAGAGGTGCTAAATAGAAGGGGTTTTCTGGACCGCCTTGGAGGTGGTTTAGGTGGCCTAGCTGTGGCTCACCTGCTGTCTCAAGAGGGGGTTTTGGCAGAATCTGCTGGTTGGAGGCCTAAGTTGGATTTAAATGGAGGTCTACATCATCGACCCAAGGTCAAACGAGTCATACAGCTGTTCATGAACGGTGGGGTCAGTCAGATCGATACCTTTGATTACAAACCAATACTTGCCCAGCTTAGTGGACAGAGGTTTAACCCTGGGGAAAACCTAAAACTAGAATCGGTAACAGGTTCAGCTGGTTTTATCACGATGAAAAGTCCTTTTGAGTTCAAACAGTATGGAGAGTCGGGCCGCTGGGTAAGCGATGTCTTTCCTAATATTGCAGAGATTGTAGATGAGTTAACCTTTCTTATGTCCATGAGGTCACGCACCAATATTCATGGACTGGGCGTATATGAACAGAATACAGGTTTTCCAATGCCGGGATTTCCAGCTATGGGTTCTTGGTTGTCCTATGGTTTGGGCACTATGAACGAGAATCTTCCCTCATTTGTTGTGATACCGGATGCGCGCGGTTTACCCTACAATGGTCAGAAATCATTTTCCTCTGGATTTCTGCCTGCAACACATCAAGGCACTCTTATAAAGCCTAATGCACCGAGCCCAATACACGACCTGTTCCCCTCGAAATCGGCAGAATTTATTACCCCCGCAAGTGAACGGGAAGGATTGAGCCTTCTCGAGACATTAAACCGCGAGCACTGGAGATCCCATCAGGGGGATTCTCGCTTGGATGCACGGATTCAATCTTACGAGTTGGCTGCTCGCATGCAACTCAGTGCTCCGCCGATTCTGGACGAATCTACTGAATCTGAAGAGACGAGGAGACTTTATGGCCTAAATGACACAAAGACAGAAGAGTTTGGTCGGAGTTGTCTCATGGCGCGGCGTCTTTCTGAAGCTGGAGTTCGTTTTGTCCAGGTTTGGAGTGGAATGAACGGAGCCGTGGGTAACTGGGATAACCATTCGAATATCGAACGAGATCTCAGTTCAATTGCTGGGCGGGTTGATAAACCGATCGCGGGGCTTTTCAGGGATTTGAAGGGAAGGGGCCTTCTTGATGATACATTGTTAGTCTGGACGACGGAATTTGGTCGTATGCCCTTCGGCCAGGGCACTTCGGGCCGTGATCATAACGGAGGGACTTTTGTTACTTGGTTGGCTGGTGCTGGAGTCAAGCCTGGGGAGATACATGGGGAGAGTGACGAATGGGGTTGGAAAGGAGCTTTGAATTCCACTTCAGTGCACGATCTACATGCCACGATTTTGCACCTGATGGGCATTGACCATAAGAGACTAACGTATCTTCACAATGGCATCAATCGACGATTGACTGATGTGCATGGTCACCTGATCAAGGAAATCCTGGTCTGAACCAAGAATAGTGTAGAAGTTCTGAGCTTGTTTCAGCAAGGTTTTGTTCTTAGAAGGATAACTGCTTGCCAAATAACTTCAGTAAAGTAAAAACATCTACAGGTCAGGGCGATAAACTTCTTTTTGAAAAAGAGAATTTTACAAGAGGAATGCCACTTTCCCTATCTGTTCGCGTGGCAGAGGCCTATCACAACAAGAAAAGGTCTTCCATGACGATTGCCGAGTTGATCAAGCTCGCAGAGCAATATGGCTACAAAGCACTTTGTCTTAGGGCCTCACAGGTAGGAATACACAGTACCGCAAAGGAGATTCGGAAAATGGGAGATATGGTCCGGAAAGCGGAACTGCGTGTCTCTATGATTACAGGTGATTTTGCGGTGCCTCTAAACGATCAGAATGGTCCAGAAGGACTTCGCAATATCAAGCCTTATTTGGATTTGGCTGAAGCTTTTAACGCCAAATTGATCCGGATTTGCATGATGAAAACGGAGGACGTAGTGTGGGCTCAGCGAGCCTGTGATGAAGCCAGAGAACGAGGAATTAGGTTAGCTCACCAATCTCATTGTGCTAGTCTTTTCGAAACAGTGGAGGGCTCTCTCGAGGTACTTAGAGCAGTCGGAAGAGAGAATTTTGGCATGATTTACGAGCCGGCGAATTGGATGATCTCCGGGGAAGGTTATGGCCCCGATGCGATCGAGAGAATTAAGGACTATATCTTTAACGTTTACGTTCAGAACCACCGTCTAAACCCGGACGGAGATACTGAGGTTCGAACTTGGAGAAAAGGCCCAGTCGGTGTGGACAATATTGGTCTCTGGAAGAACGGTGGAGTTGATTTCACAGCTGTTTTTTCCACACTTCACAGGATTAAATACTCGGGCTTCGTTACAGTACACCAGGCTTTTGAGAATGTAATGTCAATTTCAGAAGCTGTGAGACGGAGTAGTCACTATCTTTCAGAACTTACTCGCCTTCCTATTTGAACAAGTTAATCAATCCGACTAGGAAAAGAGGGAGTAAGGGGGAGACCTTTTCAACCGTGTACCCCATGCGCTACACTTTTCCATGGATAATCGAATTCAAAGGTGTTCTGGGTGGATAAAGGAACAGACCAATCGCTAGTTGAACTTGGTGTCTCAACTGTGTGGATCTAAGTTTCCATTCCTTAATATCTTGTACTGGCTGGAAGGGAAAGTAGAGGTCAGGATGGCGTAGATTCCCAAGACGGATATCTCTCGAGTCATGTAGAGTCTTCAGGTCTTTTTGGGATGACTCGCTCCCTATAGAGATTCTAAGGCATAAGAATAAAACAGAGAAAAAATGCTCCAAAAACAATCGTTTTAGCCATTAAAAAAACTATTGAAATTATGCTAATCCTTGACGAGCATACGTTTTAAGAAGGCTAAAATATAGAAGTTGTTTCATTTCTAAACTACTTATTTCCCAATCACATTTACCGTATTCTATTAGGTAGAGCGCATTGAACTTCTTTTTTGAGCATTAAAGCATTCTCAAAGGTTACGTTAGCTGTTGAATTCTTCTGATGCTTAGTATTGATTCGAGAGGTTAAGGCGATATTATGATAAATAGTTTAAACATGGTTAGAGAAAAGAGGCGTGTATGTTTATAACCTTGCTGGTTGTCAGTTTTTTGATTTCTTTTTTAGTCGTTCTGCTCGTGACTCGAATGTTTAAGAATTCCATGCTTTCAATATTGAACCGTATCGTTTCACCTGACCTTAGCCAGGCGTGGCTACGCTACCTTAGTTTTGCAACCATAGTTGTAGGGGTTTCTGGGGGGGTTAGGATCTGGGAGTTGGAAAAGTACATAACTGGCAAGACAGTCGATGATGAACCCATCATTTTAAACCTGGATCGTTGGGTACTTGAGGTCTATCGAACTATAATCGGAACACTTCAAAGTGCAGCCTGGATTCTATTTATCTTTTTTATCTTTTCTCTCATTGCCTATGTAATCATTCGTGTTTTTGAATTGCGAAAAAATGGGCGCTTAGCTGCAAAATAATCTGTGTATTTCTAAAGATACTAAAGGTGAAGATATTTTAGACCCCTGTGTTTCCAGTAGTTTGAAGTGTTTTTTATTTTGTTACCGTTAATCGTAAGTGTGTACGTACCAATTGGTTGCTTTTATCTAAATTGATAATTAGACGTAAAAAAAATAATGGAAGACCATTACACGCTAGTGATGCGGTTCTCATTGTCAGTCATCTAATTCTATTTTAGTAAATTCAGCGACTGATTAAGAACCCAGTATGAAGATATTCAAGTTTAGAAGCGAGGTTAGATTGGACCAGAAACTTTCAAAAGTCTTCCCTTTTTTTGCAGATGCCTTTAACCTAGAGACACTAACACCCGCCTGGCTAAAGTTTAGGGTTTTGAGCCCTAAACCTATATCAATAAAAGAAGGCACTCGGATCGGTTATCGTCTGCAAATTCATGGCTTACCGGTTCGCTGGGTAAGTGAGATAGTCACCTGGAAACCACCCTATCGATTCATTGACCAGCAGATCCGGGGCCCCTACCGCCTTTGGATTCATGAGCATCGCTTTTTAGATGATTGCAATGGAACCGTGTGTCAGGATACTGTTCGTTATAGTCTCTGGGGGGGTGCTTTAGTGAATCATTTACTGGTCAAAAAAAAAATAGAGCACATCTTTGACTATCGTCAGAAAAAATTACGGGAGCTTTTGGAGTAGAATCTTGGATGAAAGGCAAAGAGCAAGTCAATTCCCCTTCAACCTTCTCTCTCTTTCAGACTGTGGTGTTTTTTATTCATGTTCTGGAAGGTCTCTGAGGTTTTTTTATCTGCTCAAATGTTAGAATTACATCGTGCCGATATTTGAATACCATTGTTTAGAGTGTTTGGAACGTTTTGAAGAGATTGTTTTTGGACAGTCGCTTCTAGTTTTCTGCCCGAATTGTAAAAGTAAAAACATAGAAAAATTAGTCTCTTCCTTTTCTAACCATGGGAGATCTTCTGGGGATTCAAATATTTCGAGATCTTTGGAATGTGGGACAAGGGGATTTGGCTGAGCTACAGCTAGCAGCGATCAGTAGATTGCTTGATCTATCTAATTTCCCGTTTCCCTTCTTTCCAACACATCACTTTTTTATTTTGTATTGTGGGTTTTCCTTGTCACTCTTAAGGTATTGATGAAGCGAGCGGACAAAAGCCTTCATCCACGGGGCGATATCTTTCTTCCCTTGACAACAAACAAGGTGATCCGAAATCACAACTGGCTGGTTAAGATAAATCGCTCCAGAAAATTCGACATCGTATTGGCACTTTGGAATTGTTGTGACCTCTCGCCCACGTATTACATCAGCTGCGGCTAGGATCTCAATGCCGTGACAGATTGAAGCCACTGGTTTCCTTTGCTCGAAGAACGACTTTGTAATCGCCATAAGATTTCTGTCGTATCGGAGGTACTCTGGAGCACGGCCTCCAGGAAGTACGAGCCCGACAAAGTCATCTGGGTTTACATCACGAAATGCAGTTTCTGAGGAGAGTTGGTATGCTGGTCGCTCGACTGTGATATCCCAGTCAGGTTCGCTTTCATGTTGAACGAGATGGTAAGAACGGACCTCAGGAGCTGAGACGATTACTTCAAAGTCCTCCCCAAGTCGATAAACAGGTACCATGGTGTCCATGACTTCACAGGCATCACCGATAATTACAAGAACTTTTTCCATGCAATATTCTCCATGGACCCCACTTCATCAATCAAGGCTTCCCAGTCTATACTTTAGAGTACAGAAGGGGAAGATTTACAAGCATTAATTCTCCAGAAAGAATCCTTTCCAGGCAGTCCCCTGGCGACAGTTTTTTAAAGAATACCTTAAGTATATCCAAGGAAGGGATGCCACCGTGGGGGTCCAAGAGGTTTCACAAAAGTCTATTGCCCAGTTAGCTCTACCGGCACCTTACCTGTGGAAGCTATGTCCAAGAAGAGAGCCCGTTTGCCCCTTGTTCCCTGATGCGC